>DASXLB010000060.1 GCA_036496585.1 Vicinamibacterales bacterium | reverse complement strand
AGCCTCGCTGGCGTGGGGCGGCTTGGCGCGAGCGTCCACCACGAGCTGGACTGAGCGGCGGGACGTCTACCCAGAGGGCGTCGCGTCAGGCGATCCCGACTCGAGCAGCGTCATCCTCTGGACTCGCCGGCCGTTCGAGTCGGGCGGCCGACGTGTGCTCACGGTGGAGGTGGCCGAGGATGATGCGTTCCGGCGGGTCGTCGCAAAGGCGTCCGCGCCGGTCTCAGCGGAATCGGATTGGACGACGCGCGTGCTGGTCGGTCATCTCAAGCCCGCGCGCGTCTACTGGTACCGCTTCACCGATGGCGAGGGGAACGGGAGCCGCGTTGGCCGCACGATCACCGCGCCGCTGGCGAACGATCCACGGCCGGTCAATTTCGCCTTCGTCAGCTGCCAGAGCCTCAATGAAGGCAAGCTCAACGGCTATCGCCGGATGATCTTCGAGGATGAGCGCGCGGCGCCAGCCGATCAACTCGGTTTCGTGCTCCACCTCGGTGATTTCATCTACGAGATCGTCGAATATCCCGACGAGGTGCCGACGCGGTACGATCGCACGATCTACGACGTCGGCCGGATTCCCGATGGCGGTAAGAGCAGCAACAATTTCCACTACCCGCTCACGGTCGAAGGCTATCGCGTCGTCTACAAGGGCTACCTGGCCGATCCCGACCTGCAAGACGCGCGAGCGCGGTGGCCGTTCGTCGCCATCTGGGACAATCACGAATTCTCCTGGCAGGGGCGGCAGAGCATCGTCCAGGCCGGGGGACCTCCGCAACCGGGCCAGACCGTCAAGGTCGCCGCCAACCAGGCATGGTTCGAATATATTCCCGCGCGCGTGAAGGCGCCGAGCGGATCGCTCGACACGTTCGGCACCGTGACGGTGAAAAATGTGCCGATAGAAAAGTGGGACGACAGTGGCCTCGGGATCGAGCCCAACAACCTGAAGGCCATTAACAGCCTGATCGGGTATCGGACTTTTCGATACGGCCGGCACCTCGATCTTATTCTCACTGACCAGCACAGCTTCTGCGGTGACGACCCGACCGATGCGGAGGGCGTTGGCAAGATTTACGATCCGGCTTTTAACGGGATGTTCTCTGAACCGGCGATGATCGCGCTCGATGCCGGCCGCACCTTCAACGGCGGCAAACCGCCCGCCGAACTCAGCTTTGGCGACATAAGCATCCCGAATCCTCGAAAGGATTCACCGCCGCGCACGGTGCTCGGGACCCGTCAGAAGAAATGGTTCATGGACCAGCTCCGCCGGTCCGCGGCAACCTGGAAGATCTGGGGCAATTCGCAGGGTGCCCTCGATTTGCGGGCCGACCCCCAAAACCTTCCAGAGGGGCTGCTTCCCGATGGACTGACCTGGCCGGCCGACACCTTCGCGCAGATCGGCAGCGGCGATTATGGCAGCGCCTACCACGAGCGTGGCGAAATCTATGACCTCGTCCGCGATTCAAAGATCACGGGGTTCGCGATCGTGTCGGGCGACCGTCACAGCTTTTGGGCTGGCTATGCCGCCTCCCGATTGCCACCCGCCAAGTTCGAGCCGGTCGGGATCAGTTTCGTCGGCGCCTCGCTGGCCAGCCCTGGGGCGATGGAGGCTTATGAGCACAGTCTTCGCAAGGATCATCCGCTCCGTTCGCTGTTCCTGGCCGACCGGCCGACGGGTAAGCCCGAATGGACCTACAACATGCTCCTCAAGCACGGCGTCCGCTCGTGCCTCGAATACGCCAAAAGTTTCGACCTGAAGCGCGCTCACGCCGTTTCCAATCCGGAACTTTCTCCGCACCTTGAATTCGTGGACATGGGCGGTCACGGCTATGCGACGGTGCGGCTCACCGGCGATGAAATGCGGACCGAGTTCGTTTGCATTCCACGCCCGATCACGCGCAGCGATCGTCCCGATGGCGGTCCTCTTCGCTACCGGGTCGTCCACACGGCATCGCTCTGGAAACCGGGCGAGCGGCCTTTGCTGCGCCAGCAAGTCATCGACGGTGATCCCGGCCTTTCGATCTGAGATGGCTCAGGCCGATGAGTGCGTCCGCCGCTATGCTTGCGGTGGGGGCCGCTCGTTCGACGGCCGATGACGAGTGTCCGCTCGGCCCACTCTTCGAACGTGGTTAGCGACTGGCCGCCGAGGGTTTCCGAATCCGGCCGCGGCCGTCAGAAGCGCCTGCGGTTTTTAGGGACCGATGTGAGTGGTTGCTATACTTTTCCCATGCCAGACGAACTGCTTGCCGAGGCGCGGGCAAGGGCCGGACGGGCGCCGCTGGCAGTCAGAGGCGCAGCCCTCCTGCACATCGCGCGGGTGCTCACCACGCACGACCGGACCGAAGCCGATCGAACGCTGACCGATGCGTTGGCGGCGATCGACACGCTCCCGGAGGACGAGCGCGAGATCCTGCGCGGCGAAGCGGCCGGGCTCGCTGCCACCGTTTCGCCCGCGCGCGCGTTCGAGATTGCCGAGACGCTGACGTTCGAGCGCGCCTCGGTCATCGAAATGATGCTGTTCCGGATGTCTGACCACGGCTTCCGTCGGGAAGCAGCGGCGTATCTCAAAGAATCGGGCATCGGCACCGAGTTCCCGTTCTCGGCGGTGACCCCGACGATCGGTCAATCCGACGACGACGAAGAGCGACGCGCCGTCCTCCGGAAGTCAATTCAGGCCATGCGCGAGCGGAACCCGGATCCCACCAGACGATCGTTCCGCCGCCGGCAATTTGTCGAAACGTTCACGTACTTCTGGCCGTCGCTTCCATCTGAAGAAGCGCGCGCGGCGATTCGAGACCTGATCGACGGGATTCTCGCCGAGCCTGACGGGGCAACACGGGCGTCGTTCGGCGCCGGTTCGCACCAGGTGCGATTTTCATCGACCCACGACGGCGACTTATTCGGGATTCTTGGCCCGCTGCGTCACCTCGACCCAGAACTGGCCGGCTTTGTCGTCCAGCGCAGTCGCGACCTGTCGGCCGCAGCGGCGAAGTACCCGTATGGCATGGAGTCGATGACCGAGGCAATGACAGCCGAACAGGCGCCGCCCTCGGCCGAACAGATCGCGGCGGCCTGCATCGACGGCATCAGTGTCGGCTCGCGTTTCATTCCGATCTCCGAGGCGATCCGGACCGAGTTTGCGGAGGCGTTCGATATCGCGCTGGACCACTACGACGCCGACATCGATCCGATGCGGCCCAATCTCGTGCCACAGCAGTGCTGGCCATCGGCGGCGGACTTCAGAAACATCCTCTACAAAGCGGGCGTGCACGAAGGCGCGGTGGCGGCAAAGTATCTCGATCGGATTCCGGATCCGGCGTTGCGCCTCTTCGCGCAGATCGAGTTGGCCGCCGCGCTCGCGGGTCTCCCGCAGCTCGGAAGCCGTACGATGAGTACGGGCCGCGGGAGTCTGCGCGATATCGTGCGGCCTCAGCCACAGCCGCCTCGCGGCGACCTGCCTGCGAACGTTCCGTTCCTTCGCGCGCTCTCGACTGAAAAGCCCCGTGTGTCACCGTCGCGTCAGCCGCACATTGTGCCCGCCGCCGCGCCGGTCGCCGAGGGGCCGACCGGCGGTAACGGATCCGATTTCATCGACGTTCGCAATGCCTCGCTGAAAGGAATGTTGTCGCAGCTCCACGAGATGCCGGCGTCGCGGATCGAATGGGCGTCAAGCGTCGACGCGAACGCGCGGTTCGATTTCGCGCTCGTCCTGCCGCGACCCGAGCCGCGCACAACAATGGTCGGGTTGCTGCGCGACGGCATCGCGGCGCATTTTCATCTGCGTGTCTCGGTCGAGGATCGCGTGGGAGAGGCGTGGGTGTTGACGGCACCGAATGGCATCAAGGCTCGGGTGCTTCGCACCGGTGCAGGAACTGAAGGGTTTGCTCACTTTTCGATATCGACCAGCTCGTTTGACATCAGCTTGGACGCATCTGCGCCCGTGCCCGAAGGCATGCGGCTGGATCAGATTCTCGGGCGCCAGTTCGATCCGTCCCAGGTCGGTCCCGATCGGATGTTCGCCGAGATGCGCGGGCAGACGACGCGCCACATGGCGGCGATGATGTCCAGCGGATCGTTCAGCGGCCTCAACGCGTCGCTGAGCATCGGTGACCTTTGCACGATTGTTGAAGCGGGCCTCGATCGCCCGCTCGTCGACGAGACCGGACTGACGGGACTCTACGTCATCAACGTCGAGACGAACGCTTCGAGCGCTGGCGAGTTCCTTCCCGTCCTCGCGGGTCGCCTCGGTCTGGTTCTCTCCTCGGCAGAACGCACCGTCCCGACCCTTGTCATCGGGTGACCCGGTTACGCCGACACTGACGACTATCGTGACGGAAGGGCTAGCGCAGGCTACCAAATCCAGGGGGCGGCTCCATCAAGAACACGCGCCCACAACACGCTATTCCTCGATCTTCTTGCGGAGGATGATCGGCTCAGCGTCTTATGCGGGTGAATCCCCGCTAGCTCACAGGTGCAGCGTTTGCAGAGCACCCAACGCGGCGCCGCGTGCGCCGGCGGCATCGCCGTTGGGCATGACATGGATGCGGGGCTGCTGTTCTGCGCGCTGCGGGCCCATGCCGGCTCGCACCGCTGCGACCCACCACGCCTGAAAGTCCGGTGACACCTCGAGCGCGCCGCCGCCGATCAGGAACGCGTCGGGATCGAGAAGGTTCGTGATCTGGTCGAAGAACAAGCCGAGGGCACGCGCCTGCGTGTCGAAAATCGCCCGGCACATCTCATCGCCGCGTTCGGCATACCCGCGAACCTGCTTGGCTGCTGCCGCGACGGGGATGCCGCTCAAGGGGTGCCCACGATGCTGCTCGACGAACATCGGCAGAAGCGTTCGCTCGATGGCAGTGAGGGAGCAGACCGACTCGAGATCGCCCATGCGCCCGCAGTTGCATGGTGGCCGCAGCCCATTTAGCGCGGGAATCGCCTCACACGGAATGAGGACATGGCCGATTTCGCCACCGAAGCCATTCCGCCCCTCCACGACGCGACCGTCGACGACGAGTCCGCCGCCGAGGCCGGTGCCGATAATCGCCGACACGCTCGTCGCCGGCCTCGAGCCGAACAAAGACATGTGACCCCACAACGCTGCGGCGTTGCCGTCGTTCAGGTAAGTAACCGGGAGACCGAGCCGCGTTTCGAGCCCACCGCGCAGGTCAAAACCCGGCCAGCTCTCGTGTGCAAAGTTTGTCGATCCCCTCGCGCTCAGTACGCCCGTCGCGCTCGCCGGGCCAGGCGTGTCGAGGCCGACCGCGAGGATGGCGTCGCGGTCCACTCCGTACCTCGCCGTCACGAGGGACAAGCCATCGACGATCCGAGTCAGACAGATGTCGGCTCCTTCTTTCGCGCCAGCGGGGTGCTCCGCGAGGCCGGGAACCAGGAAATCGCCGCTGTCCGCGTCAAGCAGGGTGTAATTGATGGCGGTGCCGCCAAGATCGATACCAGCAACGATCCGACGCATATTACGAATGTTATCAGGTACCAAGACTGCGCGGTGAACGCGTCGACGCCGTCCTCGTTCAACGGCTGGCCGCGATAAGTCGCGTAGGATTGCCCTAAGGCGCGTATCGAAACAGGGCCATGAAACCGAAGTCCATGTGCACTTGCTGATGGCAATGGAAGAGCGTCGGACCAGGATTGTCGGCGATGAAGTCGAACTCCAGTTCTTGGAAGCCGCCTAACATCACGACATCCTTCATCACGCCGGTCGTGGGTTTTCCGCCGACGCGCGTCAGCTCGAAGCTGTGCCGATGTAGATGCAGCGGATGCACGTCGTCGCTGGCATTACGAAACTTCAGCCGGTAACGATGTCCCCGCTGCAGCGTGTGCATCGGCGTCATGGCGTCAGGCGAGAATGCCGAGCCATTCAGCGTCCAGACGTTGAAGCCGTGCGCTGCCGCATTCTGCTTGCCGATCGTGAAGTCGATCGTTTCGTCCGGCGATGGCGAGGTCGGTCTCGACTTGCCGAACCGCGCGTAGTCCCAACGAAACGGCTGCGGTTTGCTCCACTGCGCCGATCCTTTTCGCCCGGCGTACTCGACCACGATGCCCATGCCGTGGCGGCGGTCATCGTCGGCGAGATCGCCCATCACCCAGACACCGGGATGCTTCATCTCGACGATGGCAGAAATCCGCTCGGCCGTGCCCAGCCATAGCACCGGTACGTTCGTTGGCGTCGGCACTGGGTTCCCGTCGAGTGCCAGGACGCGAAAGACGTGCCCTGGCAGGGCGAGGCTCCGGATTTCGGTCGCGCTCGCATTGAGGACGTGGAACAGGATGCGCTCGCCCTGCTTCACCCGCAAGGGCTCGCCGTGGCCCCGCATCCGTCCGTTGATGCTGAACAAATCGTAGCCGGCCTCGAAGCCTTTCTGCGTGCCTTTGCGTCCGGCGTCGGCCGCCTTGCCGATGTCCTGCAGCGTTTTGAGCGGTGCGCCCGCCAGCATGTCCATCGCCATGTCGCCGCCGCGGCTCCACGACGGCTCGAACTCCTTCAAGACGAGAAACACCTCGCGGTCGTAGGCGCCGGCGTTCGTCTTCGGCTCGATGTACACGGGGCCGGCTTGACCGGTGTAGGTGCCCCGATTCAGGTCCGCGCCCGCCGCAACGTGCGTGTGGTAGAACCGGAATCCAGACGGGCGCGGGATAAACGAGACGCGGCGCCTTCCGTGCGCGGGGACGAACGGCGTGCCTTCTTCGGCGGCACCGTCCACCTCGCTCGATACGGACTGACCGTGCCAATGCACCAACTCCGGCGTGTCGGTGTCGTTGACGATGTCGACCACGACCGGCTGTCCCTCCTTGAAGCGCAGCAGTGGACCAGGGAATTGATCGTTGTACAGCGTCGTGGACACGATGTGTCCAGGCGCCAGATCGACAAGCCCGGTGGCAATGCGGATCGTGTAGTCGGCTGTGACACCGGTGGGCTGCGCGTCGAGACGAAGCGGCTGAGATATCGCCCCAGCAAACGGCGCGAGTCCCGCAAGCTTGAGGAAGGAGCGGCGATCGATTGTCATCTGCGGTACCGTCCGAATACAGCCACCGACCAGGGGCTCGCGCCGAACGCGCCGAGCTGCGCGGCGCTCCGCCAGCGTCCCCACCAGTCGAATCCATCGAACGCGCCTTGCAAGGCACGCGAATCACTTCCGAGCCTTCGAAGACTCAACATGAGTGGCGCCGCCTCAATCGTCATCAGCAAACCGCACAGCGTCAGGACGGCGGATACAAAGGCCGGCACTGCTGCTCCCTGAACACTGTGGCAGCGACCATCGACGCGTGTGTCCGATTCATCGGAAATAGTCAACGCGGTCTCACGCGATCTTGCTCAGTTTGGGCCGCACTTGTGTTCCAGATCGGAGTTCATCGGTGCCACGAACAGCAATTTCGTCTCCGGACTTGAGATCGCCGAACACCTCGACGAGCGGCCCGGAGGCCAGCCCGGTCTTCACGTCGACCCATTCCGTGCGGCCACTGCGTACGCGGATGACAAAGGTGCGGCCGGTTGTGCTGGCAACGCTGCCGCTGGGCACCAGGAGCGAAGGCGTCGTTCGCCGCACCGGCCAACGGACCTGACAAAAGGTGCCCGGGGCGAGCCGCCCGTCGGCGTTATTCACCTCAAGTTCAACCGCCATCGTCCGCGTAATGACATCGACCGCCTGCGAAATCCTCGCGACCGTTCCGGAGAACGTCTGGCCCGGATAGGCCGCCACTGAAAAGGTCAGCGCAGTACCTGGGGTCATACCTGCGGTATAGGCTTCGGGGACGGGGATCACGAGCCGCAGGCGATTGCTGGCCACGATGCGCACGATGGGTGCGGCTCCCGATCCTCCCGCTGGCCCTACGAGCGCGCCGGGATGTACGTTGCGCTCGGTGACGACACCCGCAAACGGCGCCGTGATCCGGAGATAGCCTTCCATGTCGCTGATCGATTTGAGCGCCTGGCGGGCCGCTTCCACGTTTTGTTGCGCGGCGGCGATCTGTCCCTGATCGGCTTCCACTGCCTTCTGGGCCACGAGGACGTCATTACCAGCCACCACACCCGGCGTAGCCGATGCCGCCTTCAACTTGTCGTACGTGCTCGACGTGGCTTCGGCCTTCGAGCGAACGGCGACGAGTTGGGCCTCGGCACTCTGCACCTTCGACCGCGCCTCGGCTTTCTGCGCGCCGAGCTCGGGCGCGTCGAGAACGGCGAGCTGCTCGCCGGCCTTCACCCGCGAGCCTCGGTCGACACTGATCGTCTTGACGAAGCCGTTCACGCGGGAATACAACGCCACAGTCTCGTAAGGGGCCAGCTCACCGGGTAGCGACAGCGTGACGTCGAGCGGTTGCTCAACGACCCTGACTACCTCGATCGTCGGCGGGCCTGACGGCGCGGACTTGTCGGTTGTCTGCGCCGGCGCCTTATCGCGACACGCCCCGACGGCCAGCATCGACAGCACGGCCGACACGGTGCCTGCTCGCGTCATCCGTCTCTGCACGCTCATACCGCTCCCTGCCCACGATGGGCGCTCGCCGGATCGTCGGGATCCAAAGACGGCGACCCGACACGCACTGACTGCTGCACTAACGAATAGACCGATGGCAGCACGATCAGGGTCGCAACCGTGGCCGCCGCAAGACCACCAATCACCGCGCGCCCAAGCGGTGCCGTCGCCTCCGCCCCTTCACCCAGCGCCAGCGCCATCGGGACCATGCCGGCGATCATCGCGGCACTGGTCATGAGCACGGGCCGCATGCGGGACTTGGCGGCCTCAATGGCGGTTTGCAGCGGCGAGGTCCCGTGTATGCGGGCCTGTTCGGCAAAGGTCACGAGCAGGATGGAGTTCGCCACGGCGACGCCGACGGCCATGATCCCGCCCATGAACGACTGCACGTTTAGCGTCGTCCGCGTGACGAACAGCATCAGCACCACGCCCATCAGAGCGGCCGGCACGGTGGATACCACGACGAAGGCGAGGCGCAACGACTGAAAATTCGCGGAGAGGAGCAGGAAGATGACGACCACGGCCACAACAAGTCCGGTCGTGATGTTCGTGAAGGTCGCGCGCATCGCGCCGATCTGACCGCGCACCGTGACCGCGCCGCCGCGCGGCGGCGCGCCCGCGCGCGCAATCGCGGCGTCCACCTGGCCGACCGTGCGTCCCAAATCCTGGCTTGCAATGTTCGCGGTCAGGGTCACCATGCGCTGGCCGTTGATGCGATCGTACTCGCCGACGATCGTGGCGTCGTTGATGGTCGCCACGTCACCGAGCATCGCGTGGGCGCCGCGATCCCCGCTCACCGGCACCACGCGGAGATCGTCGAGCGTCGTCACTTGCGGCTGCGGCACCTCAACCTGCACCTGAAAAGCGATGCCGGTGCGCGAATCGGCCCAGTAATTGGGTGCCACGAAACGGCTGGACGAAGTCGACGCCGCAAACGATCGCCCGATCTGATCGACGGTCACACCGAGTTGGCCCGCCATCTGGCGGTTCACGTCGACCTGAATCGCCGGATAGTCGAGGGCTTGGCCGTACTGCAGATCGCGTAGTGCTGGAATGCGCGCGAGTTCGTCCCGCATCTTGGCGGCGAACGTCCGGCTGGCAGCGAAGTCCGGGCCGGTGATGGCGACCTCGACCGGCGTCGACGTGCCGAAGTTCATGATCTGGTTGACGATGTCGCCCGGCTCGAATGAGAACTGCGCCATGGGAAAGCGCGTTTTGAACCGTTCTCGCAGCGTTTCCTCGAAGTCGACGAGCCGAATGCCCGCGGCTCGCCTGAGCGCCACCTGCAGCACGCCTTCGTGCGACCCGCCGGTCCACAGGAAGATCGTGTTGATCGGATATGACGAAGGCTGAACGCCGACATACCCGAGGCTGATCTCAACGTTGTTCGGGCCGGCAGCGCTCTTGATCTCGTCGAGCACGTCGGTCGCGAGGCGCTCGGTCGACTCGAACTTGGTGCCGGCGGGCGCGCGGAATCGCAGCCGGAATTGGCTGACGCCGCCGGCCGGGAAAATCTCGCGTCCCAAGTTGAGACCAACGAGTGCCACGACAGCAATGGTGACGACCGCATAGACCACGACCAGGAGCCAGCGCGCCGGAGCGAGCGCTTGCAACATTCGGCCGAGACGCTCACGCAACCGATCCACCCAGTCGGTCGTATGAGCGGCCTTGGGCGACGTCTGATGTCTGCCGAGCAGCCAGACCGACAGCACCGGCACCAGCGAACTGGCGAGAAAGAACGATGCGATCATCGAGAAGCCCACCGCAAGCGAGAGCGGCACGAACAGCGATCGCGAGACGCCGCTCATGAAGAACGACGGCACGAACACCGCCACGACGGAGAACATCGCCAGCAGGCGAGGGACGACGACCTCCCCGCTGGCGTCAAGCACGGCGCGCGCGACCGATCCGCCGCGCGCCAGATGGGTATGGATGTTCTCGATCGCGACCGTCGCTTCGTCCACGAGGATGCCGACAGCCAGCGCCAGACCGCCCAGCGTCATGACGTTGATCGTCTGACCGGCGCCCCATAGGGCGATCACCGCCGCCAACAACGCAAACGGAATGGTGACGACAACGATGGCACTGCTGCGCCAGTCGCCGAGAAAGATCAGCACCATCACACCGGTCAGAAGGGCGCCGATCGCCGTCTCCCGCAGCACGGCCTGCAATGACATCGACACGTTGCGCGACTGATCCAGTTCGTAGCTCACTTTGATGTCGTCGGGCACGAGCGCCTGGAACCGAGCGAGGTTCGCTTTGACCTCACTGACCACATCTAGCGTCGAGGCGTTCGGCCGTTTCGTCACTGGAATGTAGACGGCGCGACGGCCGTCGACCAACGCATAGGCGGTCGGAATGTCCGTGCTGTCGCTGACCGAGCCGATGTCGCGAATCGAGATCGGCGGTCCTGCGCCCATACGGATCGGCAGTTCAAGCAGGTCGTTGATGTTGGAGACCACGGCATTCATGGCCGAGATGCGCGTTTCATCGCCGATGTTGACACTGCCCGACGGCATGATCACGTTTCCCGTCGTCACGGCCTTGATCACGTCGTCCGGCGACATGTTGTACGAGCGGAGGCGATTCGGATCGACGCGGATCACAATCGTTCGCTGGCTGCCGCCGAACGGCGGCGGCGACGTAAGACCGGGCAGCGTCGCGAACTGCGGACGGACGCGATTCAGCGCGAGGTCCTGGATCTCGCCGAGGCTCCGGCTCTCGCTCGAGAACACCAGATAGCCGACCGGCACCGTGCCAGCGTCGAAGCGCATGATGAACGGTCCCACCGTGCCGGGCGGCATGAACGCGCGCGCACGGTTGACGTAGCCGATCGTTTGCGCCAGGGCCTCCGCCATGTCGGTGCCGGCATGGAACGTCAGCTTCAGTAAACTGGTGTTCTGGATCGACTTCGATTCAACACTCTCGATCCCGTTCACGTATAGGAAGTGGTACTCGTAGTAGTAGGTGATGTACCCCTCCATCTGAGCCGGGCTCATCCCGCCATACGGCTGCGCGACATAAATCACGGGCAGATCGAGATCAGGGAAGATGTCGGCGCGCATCCGACTGACTGCAAAGACGGCCGTCAAAGCCACGGCCATGACGGCGACCAGGACCGTGATCGGACGACGGAGAGCGGCCCGAATCAGCCACATCGGTCAATGAACTCCAGAAGCAGGGGGCAGCAGCGAGAGAAAGGGCGCGAGCGTGCCTTGCGAGACCGATTGCGCCAGCAGAGCGTGCCACACGTCGATGCGTGCCAACTGATCCTGCACTTCCGCCTGCGCCAGCAGACTCTGCGCGTCGGCGACTTCGACAATGCTGGCAAGGCCGGCTTGATAGCGCGCGCGGGCCTGCGCTTCCGTCTGCGTGGCCGCCGCTAACTGGAGAGGGGTATTCGCCGCGATCGCACGGGCCGCGTCCAGCATGGCGGTTGCGGTCCGCTGCTGACTCGTGACGGTCAGGAGCGCCTCATCGAACAGCGCCGTCTGCGAGCGCGTCGTAGCCGCCGCCGCAGCTTTTCGCGCGCGAAGGCTAGTGAAGTCGAAGACGTTCGGAAACACAATCTGCACGCCAGCGGCCCAGTTCGTGCGCTCGAGTCCAAGGCCGGCAACACTACCGTCCAACTCGCCGTTCGGGTTCGCGCCGCTCCCGCGCGCAAACAGGCTGGACTGCAGGTAGAAGCGCGGCAAGTCCGTCCGTGCGAGGACATTTTCCTGAGTCCGAGCGGCGTCTACGTCGGCTTGGCGCACCAGTGTCAGTGGATGCGGCACAGGACCGGCAGGCATCACGGCGGTCGGCACATGATCGATCAAAGACGCGGCGTCGATGGTTACGGCACCCGTCGTTACGCCAAGCGCGCGGGCGAGCGCGATCTGTCCGAGCGTGACCGCCTTCTGCGCTTGAATCAGCCGCGTCTGGGCGGCAGCGCGTTCGGCGTCGCTGCGCGACGCCTCCGCTCCTGGCCGCAGTTGATTGTCCACGAGCGTGTGGACGGCCCGAGACAGCAGGTCCCGGCGATCGAGATCAGCCTGGAGCGCCGCGACCGTCCGCTGCGCGCCGGCAATGCCCAAGAATATGTCCGCGACTGCTGCTTGAATGTCCAGGCGCGTTAAGGCTTCCCCGGCGCGCGCGCGGGCGACAGCAACCTCCGCGGCTGAGACGTTTGCCCGCCGAAGACCGAAATCGACCGGCTCCCACGAAAACAGCGCACCAACCGCGCTTCCCCACACGCTGCCGCTCGACGCCGAGGGAAGGACAGGCCCGGACATCGCCGGGATCACCGATTGCGGAAGCACCTGGCCGAAGATGTTGTTGGCGGTGCCGAGGTTCGACTGCCACAGCGAATCGAGCCTCGGCAGGTATGCCGATTGCGCCACGGTGACACTTGCGGCGGATGCGTCGATCTGCTCGAGCGCGGCGCGGACGGTTGGATAGTGATCGACGGCGTACTGGATGGCCTGATCGAGGGTGAACACTTGTGGCCCCGCAGGGGGCTGCGCCGCCGCAAGCGTCGGCACCAGAAGACCGACACAAGACCAGGCACACAGTTCGATTCGTTTCATGGGTCAGCTGATGACCGTCAGTCGTGTTCGAACATTTCGCCGAAGAGCTCTTGCACGCGCTTCCGCGCCGTTGCCAGCGCCTTGCGGCCGAGGGCCGTCGCACGGTAGACACGACGGTTGCGGCCGTCTTTCTGCATCAGGCGAGACACCAGATAACCCTGCTTTTCCATGCCGTGCAGGATCGGATAGAGCGTTCCGGCGCTGAGGCGGTAACCGTGATGGCCGAGTTCATCGATCATCCATTGTCCGAAAATAGGCTGTTCGGCTGCGTGGTGCAGGATGTGAAGGCGGATCAGGCCATTGTAGAGGTTACGATCTTCCATCGGTATTCGATGTCTGATATCGATATCGAGTCGCGAGTGTAGAGTCAGCAATTGGATCTGTCAACACGATGACCCGCCGTCGGACCGCCGGGGTCACTTTTGGAAGAGTGGCGTTCGCCCGACGGCATCTGCGATAGGCCGCGCTCCGCGACGCCGTGAACGCCACGATCCAACCTCGTGCGCAGCGAAAAACATTCTGCGCCCGCTTCACCGCACACGACACAGTTCTCGACCGTCAGCACCCTGGACAGCGCTTTCCGAGCGGATTCGTTATCATCCGACCAGGATGCGCGCGGGAACCGTATCGGGCCTCACCAGCGGAGTCGCGATCCGCCGCTCGTCCTGGTGTGTCGTGGGGATGCTGCTGTGCGTACTTGCCGGTTCTGCGAGCGCAGCACCAGCGCCGAAAAACGTCGTGGTGCTGTTCAGCGACTTTGGACAGCGCACGAACTTCCTGGATTTGTTCGAAACGTCGTTGCGCTCCCAGGTGCCGGCCCCCATCACGTTTTACGAGGCCTATCTGGACTCCCCGCAGGGGGGTGACGCATCGTATCTGCGGAGCGAAGCGGACACCCTTCGACGTCGATACAACGGACTGAAGCTCGACGCTGTGATTGCCGTCGGACCGTCAGCGCTCCAGTTCGCGTTCCAGTATCGCGACTCGATCTTTCCGGCTGTGCCGATCGCGTTCACCGGACTCGCCACTCGGCAATTCGCGGGACAAACCTGGCCGGGCGTCACCGGCCTGACCACGCCCGTTGGCCTGGGTGAAACCATCGATCTGGCGCTTCGGCTTCAGCCGGACACGACGACCGTCGCCGTGATCGCGCCGAGGGAGGATCCTTACTGGCTGGCGGCAACCCACACCGAGCTCCTTCGTTACCACGACAGGATCAAGGAGCTCTACTTCTACGGCCCTGCCAATCGTGAGTTATTCGAGAGAGTGACGGCCCTGCCCGCACACACCATTGTGCTGTTTCATTTCGCGCCGCCAGTATCCGGCCAGCCGCCGCTCGCCGGTCTGGATCTCATCGACGCGGTTGCAGCGAAGATGCCGACCTACTCCGCATGGCGATCGCTCTGCCTCGGTCACGGATGCATCGGCGGAGCATATGGAGACAGCGCGAAAGAGATCGTGCACTCCGCAGAATTGACGGCGCGCCTGCTCGCAGGGGTGCGAGCCGAAAGCATTCCTGTCGTGAACGCCGCCAGTCTCACCGTTCAGGTCGATTGGCGGGCACTCCAACGATGGCACCTTCCCGTCTCGTCCCTTCCGCCAGGCAGCGAGGTCTTATATCAGGAGCCCTCTCTGTGGGAACGCGGCCGTCGATACTTCATTGCCGGGGCGGCTGTCATTGCGCTTCAGACATTGCTGATTTGTGCACTGTTCTGGCAGAGGGCACAAAAGAGAAAGACAGAAGGGGCGCTCCGCCAGTCTGAGCAGAAGTTCTCCAAGTCGTTCCGCCGAAGCCCTCTTGCCGTCACGCTCACGCGCCTGAGTGACGACCGCTACCTCGACGTGAACGATACGTTCGAACAACAGACGGGGTGGACGCGCCAGGACGTCATCGGCAGGACCCCTTTCGACCTTCATCTCTGGGAAACCCCGGATGAGAGGATGTCGATGGTCGAACAGCTTCGGACGACTGGCACCGTGCGAGATCTGGAATTCAGAGCGCGCAAAAAGGACGGGACGATCATCACGGTTCTTGGTTCAGCGGAGTTGATTGACGTGGATGGCGAGCCGTGCGCGCTATGCGTCGCTGCCGACATCACCGAACGGAAGTTGGCGGAGGAGGCGCTTGCTGGTGTCGGTCGCAAGCTGATCGAAGCGCAGGAGGCCGAGCGCACGCACCTTGCAAGGGAATTGCACGACGACATCA
Source organism: Vicinamibacterales bacterium (assembly GCA_036496585.1). Classification (NCBI taxonomy): domain Bacteria; kingdom Pseudomonadati; phylum Acidobacteriota; class Vicinamibacteria; order Vicinamibacterales; species Vicinamibacterales bacterium. The sequence goes on along the minus strand of DASXLB010000060.1, from coordinate 140,829 downwards.
ATCAGCGCATTGCCGTGCTGGCGATGAATCTTCACATGCTGCGGCGAGGACTGTCTCCCTCTGAGATCGACACCGGCGAACGCCTCGATAACGCCTACGAGCAGGTGAGGAACCTGGCGGCCGACATTCAAGCGCTGTCCCATCGCTTACATTCGTCACGACTTGAATACATCGGCCTGGAAAGGGCAGTGAGCGGGTTTTGCCGGGAGCTGTCAGAGCGGCAGAAACTGAAGATTGAACTCCACGTCGAGAACCTCCCCGACGCGCTCCCTCCCGAAACCGCTCTGTGCCTGTTTCGAGTGTTGCAAGAGGCTGTTCACAACGCACTGAAATATAGCGGTACGAGTGAGTGCGACGTCACGCTGACGGGAAAAGCCACCGACATCCAACTGGTCGTGCGAGATTCGGGAGCTGGCTTCGATCCCGACAATCTCAAAGGTCAGGGACTGGGGTTGATCAGCATGCGGGAGCGGCTGCGACTGCTCAAAGGTCAGCTGTCGATCGAGTCGCGACCGCAGCACGGCACGACCATTCGAGCGAGTGTCCCCGTGGATATGAAAGTGCCGGTGCTCTCGCGCTAGTGGAAGTGGCGCAGGCCGACGGTCGCGCCGTCATCCTACACGCTGAGCGTCTGAGAGCGCGCTGCTCCCGCGACCATCACGCAGCTCTCTCGGGGCGGCCAGTTCCGTCGCGGCGCGCGCGATCTGGTCATGGCGGCACGACGCGGAACGATCCCGGCCCAGGCGCAGTCTGGCGCCGTGTCACGGCGTACACTGCACCCTGAGGTGACGGGTGAAATCCATAACACTTGCGACTGTGGTGACAATCGTCGCGATGGTGACGGGCGGGCTGTGCACGGCGGTGTCCCGAGCCGATCAATCCGCTGCGGTTCGACGTTCAGACGCAACGGTCCGCCCACTCCTGATGGAAAAAGACGAGGGAGAGCTGCGGACTCGCCGCATTCACACGGACGGCAGTTCCCCGGCGTCCTCCCAATTCATGCTGAAGGTGAGCCCGAAGAACAATGGCTCCCGGGATCTCGTAGCCGGGACTGAACTGCTGGCCCCGGGAGCGACATTACCCAAACACAGGCACCTGATTCAGGATGAAATCCTGCTGATCCAGAGCGGAACGGCACACGTGTGGCTCGGAGAAGAGGAGCGCGATCTCCATGCGGGAGGGCTGGTTTTTATCCCGGCCAATACGTGGATCAGCGGCAAGAACATCGGCACTGAACCGATCGCCCTGACGTTCGTCTTCTCGGCACCGGGGTTCGAGGAGACGATGAGATGTAACTCCGTGCCCGCCGGTGAGACACCGACCCCAATCACCCCGGAGGAGCAGGTGGCCTGCGCCCACCTCGGGCACTCCGAGAGCGCGGCCCGGCCAGCCAATTCGAAGAAGTGAGCAGACGCGAATACCCGGTCGTGTGGCCTTTCGCGGCCACGGCTCTCTGGCGGCGGTCCGTTGAACCTGATGGTTCGTTCGGCCTGACGCGCACGAGCATGGTCTGGCAGGACCGTTCGAAACTGAGGCCTGCCGCGCAGATTCGGCCCTCAGTTGCTTGTCGCAGGAAGTTGTCGCGTCATGGAGTGGTACGTCGTTTCCTCCGCAGTCGATGCGTGTTCGAGTACAGGGTCTTGATCCTGAAAAACTCTACCTTCGCAGTATGCAGACGCTGCCGATCACGTCCGAAAGGCTCGGCGAGCTCGAGGAGTGTGCACGTCGACGTGGAAAACGCCTGCCGATGCTCTGGGGACAGTGATTGAATCGCTGGCCCGAATGGCCTTTGACAAAATGACTGCTGATCAATTTGCGATCGATGTTCGCGGGGGGTTCAAAGCACTCGTCCGATCGCCGGGGTGGACGGCGGTCGCCATTCTCTCGATTGCGCTGGGTATCGGCGCCAATCTGCTGGTCTTTGCCATCGTCGACGCCGTCCTGCTTCGGCCATTTCCGTACCACGATCCAGGAAAGTTGACGTTTCTATGGGGAGCGAAGTCTCAGGAGGTCCGCCGAGGGATTTCCGGTCCAGACATGGAGGATTGGCGGCGTGAAAGCCGCTCCTTCATCGACATCGACGCCTTCCTCGAACAGATGTCGTTCAGCGTGGGAGATGGTGGTGACACTGTCGGCGGCGCCTGCGTCGGGCCCTCGGTGTTACCGATTCTCGGTGTCGCTCCGGCGCTAGGGCGGAACTTCACTGTTGCGGACACCGTTGGCGAAGGACGGCCCGTCGTCATCGTCAGTGATGCGTTCTGGCGAGCGCGAATGGGCGCCTCGCCTTCTGTGATCGGCTCGGCGCTCACCCTGAACGGACGCTCGTATCAGGTGGTCGGCGTGGCACCCAGGGGATTCTTCTTCCCCGACACGAACTCGCAGATTCTCCAGGCATCGCCCTGCGGCATGGCGAATTTCCGCGAACGTGGGTCACCTGTCATGCACGCGATCGGCCGACTTCGAGACGGTGTGTCGCTTGCGCAAGCACAGGCAGATCTCGATCTGATCAACAAACGACTGGCACAGGCGTACCCGGACACCGACAGGGACGTCACGGTCGGGCTCCAGCCAATTCGCGATGTCGTCGTCGGCAAGTACGAGCGGGCGCTCTGGCTCCTGCTCGCGGCTGTCGGTCTGGTGCTGTTGATCGCGTGCGCGAACGTTGCGCATCTGCAGCTGGCCCGCGGCGTCGACCGGCAGGTGGAGCTGGCCGTTCGGTCAGCAATCGGCGCCGATCGTCGTCGCTTGTTCGCACAGCTCCTCACAGAGAGTCTTGTCGTCGCGTCGGCCGGCGCCGCGTGCGCGCTGGCCCTGGCGTGGCTCGGCATTCGTGTGGTTCGGTCGCTGTCGCTGATCGACATCGCCCGCATCGACGCGGCGCGCGTCGACCTGCGTTTGCTCGTGTTCGCGGCCGTCCTCGCACTCGTGGTCACGGTCGTCGCTGGTGTCTGGCCAGCGTGGAAGAGCGCGGGCGTCCACGTCAACGACACGCTGAAGGTCGCAGCGGGCAGCATCACGGTAGCGCCGAGGCGCGCGGCGCGCGAACTGCTCGCGACGACCGAGCTGGCGCTGGCGACAGTCCTGCTCGTGAGCGCTGGACTATTGGTTGGGAGCTTCGTCCGCTTGAGCACGGCTCGGTGGGGGTTCGATCCTCAGAATCTCTTCATCACGGCTGGATTGAAGACCCCGCCGGCGGCCGCGGCGTCGCCGCAGACGTTCGCGGCATGGACGGCGGCGATTCGCGCCCGCATGCGTGCCATCCCTGGCGTGGACTCTGTTGGCGCCGGTGCAGGAATGCCCTTGGACTATGTCTGGTCTCCGTCGCAAGTCCGCGTCGACGGGACCACGACCGACGGCGCTGGATGGACGATCTGGGAGGGATATTTTCACGCGCTCGGTACTCGCGTAATCGAGGGCCGCGAGTTTGGGGCGGGCGACTCTGCATCGGCGCAGCCGGTCGCAGTCGTGAGCCGCGCGTTCGCGCACAGGTTCTGGCCCGACCGGCCAGCGGTCGGACACACGTTTCAGTTGATGTATTTCCGCACTGTCAACGACAAGATCGCGCCGGATATCGAAGCACGGATGAAAAAACGCGATCGTTCCGTGCTGAACGATCCGGCCGCCTGGGAAGTCGCGGGGGGCATCACCTGGCATGTGATCGGAGTCGTCGAAGACGTTCGCGCCTTCGGTCTCGACCAGTCGCCGGAGCCCACCTTCTATCTCAATTTCCATCAGGCTCCGGCGCGCTGGAATATTCGCAGCCACGAAATGTTTTCGGTTCGGACTCACGGAAACACTGCCGCGCTTTTCGATGCCATCAGGAACGCCGTCGCTTCGATCGATCCGACGGTACAGGTGCGTTCGGTTCAGTCGGTGTCCGAGCTCGTTGCCCGCTCGATTGGAGGGCGGGGCTCGACGCGCCTGATGACGCTCATCTCGGGCCTGTTCGCCACGCTCGCGCTGGTTCTCACGATGAGCGGTGTCTTCGGCATAGTGCTGCACACGGTCAACCAGCGCCTGCCGGAGATCGGAGTACGGATGGCGCTTGGCGCAGATTCCGGCGACGTGGCCCTGCTGCTGCTGTCATACGCAGGGCGAATCATTCTGCCGGGCATTGCGTTAGGGACGACGGTCGCGTGGGCAGTATCGCGACTGCTCAGTTCGCTCGTGTTCGAAATCACGCCGACCGATCCCGCGACGTACGTTGCCAGCATCGCGCTCTTGATCGCATGCGTCCTGGTGGCTTGCATCGTTCCAATTCGTCGCGCGATGCGGTTCGACCCAACCAAGCTCTTTCGGGCGTGAGACACCAGCGCCTCTCAGTCCATGACTGTTCCAGAATGAGCAGGCATGAAGTGCCGGACAACCCCTCACGCAGGAACTGACGGAGCGGGATCGGTTGCTGCGAGTGATGCTCTCGTAACCCTTGGGGCGCTGACCGATCTGGTCCGCCAGGGGAAAATCCGCTATATCGGTACCTCGAAGCTGAGCCCGTCGCGGATTGTCGAGGCGCAGTGGGTTTCTCGTGACCGGCACTTGGAACGGTTCGTAACCGAGCAGCCCACCTACCCCATCCTGACGCGCGGCATCGAGCCCGAGATCCTGCCCACCGCCGGCCGCTATCGGATGGGCGTCATCACCTACAGCCCCCTCAACGGCGGCTGGCTATCCGGGGCGTGGACCCGCGATGGTGGTGCGCCCGAGCGGGCCCCGGCCCGGCGCCGCCTGCGGGAAAGGTTCGACATGGCACTGCCCGCGAATCAAGCCAAGCTCGATGCCGTCGAGAAGCTGGGCGCCCCGGCCGCCGAGGCCGGGATCACCCTAATCCAGCTGGCGATCGCGTTCGCGATCAACCACCCCAGCGTGACCGCGGCGTTGATCGGTCCGCGAACACACGAGCACCTCGAGTCCCAGCTGTCCGCCGCCGACGTCGTGCTGGACGCCGCGGTGCTAGATCGTATCGACGAGATTGTCCGCCCCGGTGTGACGCTGAATTCCGCAGACGTGGTCAGCCCACCTGACGACCCGTCGGCGCGTCGCCGGTAGCAGTTCGCTATTCCGAATTCGCTCCGAACGCGAGGAGGCGGCCGTCACAGTCCTTCAGGACGAATTCCCGCGAATGCCACGTTGTGTTGACAAGGTCTCGCGTGAACTCCACACCTCGGGCGGCGTACTCGGCGTACAACGCGTCCGCGTCGTCGACGAACAAGTAGGCGTCGAGGAGCTCGTCGTCGTATTTGTCGGGATTCGGCGCGGGCGGGTCGGCGCAGCGGAAGTGGATTCTGTGCTCGTCGCGCGCGACGATGGCATAGACCGGCGGATCCTGCCAGGTGCCGAGACAGTCGAAGCCGAGCTTGTCCTGGTAGTACATAAGCGTCGCGCGCATGTCGGTTGTGAAGAACTGGGGCGCGATTTGACGAATCACGTCCGCAACTTACCACGCGCACGATTCGAGAAAAACAGTCTCCGGTTGTCACCCGAGCGGCATGTGTCGCTGGACGAATGGCTGGCCCAGCCTCAATCAGAATTCACGCGGGCGACGCCGACACGGTCGATATTTCCTGCGTGGCCACATACCGCGTAACCCCGTAGCGGTACTAACCTTTGCTCATGCTTGCTAAGGCTGCATGAGCGGTTGGCCAGCTACGCGACGGGTGTCCACCGAAGCGCGAAGCGCAGAGCCGGCGCATGCGCGCGCATGACAATGCCGTTCACGATAACCACTTGTGGAAGTACCAGCCGTCGGTTCCGGCGACGCCGTTGCGTCCCCCGGTGATGGTGTTGAATCCGCCCCAATAGTAGTCGTAGGGACTCGCGGTCCTGTTGTTGGAGACTTTCAGCAGGTACGGATCGGTATTGAGCCGGTTCGCTTCGGCCTCGGTGAGCGTATGTGTTCCGAAGAAGAAGTCGCTCAGGAACTTGCCTTCGACCGCGGCGCTGGCCGCGCCGTGCGGATCGCCCTTCGACACGTAGTTGCCGCTGTTGAACTTCACCCGCGCGTCGCCATCCACTCCCATCGTCCTGTACACCGCCTTCGCGATCTGCAGGCTTATGTTGTCGGTCATGGCGCCGTCGTTGTAGTCGTTGAGGTTCGTGTCGATGAGAATCGCGCGATCCGGCGCGAGGGTGGCGACCAGTAGCGCCTGGTCGAAGGGCAGCCGGCCGTAGCCGCCATAGCCGTAGGAACCCGCCTCGTGCCTGTACATGTGTCCGTAGGGCATGAAATGACGGAATAGTTCCGTCTCCCGGACGCGGTTGTGACGATAGCTGTTGCCAGGTCCTTCGGTGCCGTGCGCAACGATCGCTTCCGCGCCAGCCTCATAGAACGGAGTGCGGCTGAAGTCGTAGGCCTGCCCCTGGGCGTTGTAACGCCAGTTGGCCGGTCCGGTCGCTCCGGCGCCGCCGACGACAGCTACCTTCACGCGTTCGTCGAAGAGCGCCGCGACGAACGCATTCTTCCCGCCGATCGAGAAACCCTTGGTGACCGCTCGCGAAGGGTCGATCTTCGCACGCAGGCGAGGATTCTGGGCCGCGGCGCTCTCGAGGATGTCGAGAGCGACCGACACACCGGTGGCGTTGGCGATCAGGATGCTCGAGTCCGCTGACGCGCTATTGCGGTCGTACGGAAACAGCTTGTAAAAGGTGCCGTTGCGGTTGGGCGATCCCCACGCACCGGCGTCGCTCCGGCTGTCTCCCGCCCAGACAGGGAAGGGCACGCTGGCGATCCCGTTGGCGCTCCAATTGCCGCCGAACGAAATCGGCGCGGGCTGGCCGTCCGGCACTGCGGCCGGCAGCGCCACGGGGATCGTCCAGTCCACGACAACACCGCCGCTGAAGCGCGCGTTGGTCGGCGTCACACGCGCGGTGACGCTGGGATTGCCGGTGCCGTCGTAGCTGTTCTCCGTGACGGCGATCGTGTAGTCGACGCCAAGCCTGGGTTTGTATCCATACTCGTAGAACTGCGCCAGCTCCAGGAGCTCCTGCCGGCGCTCGGCCCAGTCCTTCGCGTTGGCGACCATGCCTTTCGCGCCTTTCGTCTTGTCGAAGAACTGCCAGATGTTCGGCAGAGTGTTCAGGGTGGGCAGCTCGTGAGGATCGGGATATTTCTGGTCGGCCCATCGCAGCGCCGCGAAGGCGCGACAGACCTCGAGTAGGGCGGCGTTCTTCTGCGCGCGAGTCGCACCGGGACGATCTTTGACTGCTGCATACGCTTGCTTTGCCGCAGTCATGCGCGCGGCGGACTGCGGCGTCCAGACCGCGCCACCAGGATTGCTCCTGGAGTCCCAGAAACGGATGTCCTCATCCGCCCTCCAGGCGCTCCACGCGAAGGGCGCCGTCTTGTTCCAGCCCGAGAGCGTGACGACTGCCCAGTCGCGGTTGCGGACGCGTTCGGAGTTCGGCAGATTCGAGTTGCCTTCACGTCCGGCCAGGACGTTCGTGCGACTCAGCTGAGTAAAGGACGCACCCTGGTCGAAGACGCCAAGTTCGAGGCCGATCTGCGTTCCATTCGTCAGCGGGCGTTCCCACTCGTCGCCCCAGCCCTCGATCTGCAGGGCAACCTCATACGTGTAGTTGACGCCGCCGCCCGCGTGATAGCCGGAGGACGCGACTGCCTTCAACCGCGTCGAGTAGTCCTGGTTGTCGGGATTGAAGAACGAACCGAGCGAGGGAATACCCGCGTTGGTGAACGACGTCACCGACGTCAACGCGGGATTGGCGCCGGCAAAGAACACGCCCTGGGTGTCGGTTTCCAGTCCCCACTGGTCGTTGAACACGTCCATCCAGGCGAACAGTCCGTCGGTGTCGGGTGTGTAACTCGCGTTGTTCCAGATGGGCGTTCCGGCGTCGGATCTGGTGGCGTCGCCGGTGACCTCGACCAGCAGATAGAGGACGGGCCCGTCCCACAGCAGCCGCATCGTGCCGCGCGCCGTGGCGTCGGGCGCCTCGGCCGTCATCCCGGCGTTGAACGCATGCGAGATGGGGAAGGCTGTGGCGGCGTCCCACGCTGCTTCGCGGACGCCGTCGATGACGATGGGGCGGCTGGTGAACGTCGCGGTCACCTGAGCCCTCGTCGCCGAAAGTCTGGTGCTCTGGTTGTTGCCGCCTGGCGCCATCCGTTCGAGGACGGCGGTATTGTTTACGAATTTCTTGTCACCCGGCTGGTCGTACGGGTACTGGTCAGCGGCCGCGGCAATCGCCAGCGATGCCCCGACGCCCGCCAGTCCTGCGACCGCCCAAACCCATCGGCGCGTCGGCATCATCAGTAATCCAACTTGATCGGCAAGTGGTGATCCCGCTCACTCACGATCACGCGAGCGCGGCCGTCCGCCGGGCATTCTCCATGAATTCGACAGAGAGCCCCTGGTGGCGTCTCAATGTTGGACAAGAATAGCGGATCAGTGGGCGATTCAGCGCACTCTACCGCTTCAGCGTCACCATCGGATCGACGCGCATCGCGCGGCGCGCCGGCCACCACGAGGCCAGGAGCGTCACGCCGCCCAGCAGCGCCACCGCCGCGACAAGCAGGCGGACGTCGAAGGCACGCACACCGAGAAAGATCGACGACAGAAACGCCGTGAGCGCGGTCGCGAGCAACAGCCCCGTCCCGACGCCCGCCACCGCGACCGTCAGGCCGCGCGCCAGCACCAGGCGGCGCACGGCGCCGGTGGACGAACCCAAAGCCATCCGGATCGCGATCTCCCGGCTGCGCCCGTTCACCATGATCGCCATCACGCTGTAGACGCCCAGGCCGGCCAGCAGGAGCGCGATGCCGCCCAGCGTGCCGACGACCAGCCCCTGCGAGCGACGGTCGCTCGCGTACCACTCGTAGGCTCCGGTCATCGTGCTGGTGCTGATCGCCAGTGAGTGATCGATGCCCTGCACCGCCTCGCGCGCCTGCGCCGCGATCGGGAAGGCGTCGGACGTCGCGCGCATCATCAGCGACACCTGGTTCGCGAGCGCCAACGGCAGGTACAGCTGATTCTCGGGCGCGGCCGGGAGCTGGCGCTGGCTGACCTCGCCGACGACGCCGACGACGGTGTACCAACCTTCGCTTGCCACATTTCCCGTTAAATGCACTCGCGTGCCGATCGGATCGCGGTCGGGCCAGTAGCGCCTCGCCATCCGATCGTTGATGATGACTGCGCGATCGCGCGGGTGCCGCGCCTCGGCAGGCGTGAAGGCGCGTCCGCGGCGGATGGGGATGCGCATGGCGGCGATGTAGCCGGCGTCGACGAAGCGGACGGAGCCAGAGGGAGGCAGCTCCGTCGGCCCGGCATTCTCCGGCGCGAATGACGTGTAGGGCAGGTCGCGGTCGATCAAAGGAAGATGACTCGCCGCCGCCACCGCCGTGACGCCGTTCACCGCTCGCAGACGGTGTGTGGCGGTATCGATGAACGCGAAGCGTTGCTCCGGCTGCGCGTAGGCGTTGCCGGTGAACGCGACCTTGACCGCCAGAATCCCGTTGCGGTCGAAGCCCGGGTCGATGTCGTCGAAGCGCAGCGCGCTCGTGACGATCGACGCCGCGCCGACGACGAGTGCGAGCGACAGCGCGAGTTGCGCGGCGACCAGGAGACTGCGGCCCCGCTGCGGCCCCGGCCCCGGCGTAGCGGCGCCGGCGTCGGCCTGCAGCACGCCGCGCAGATCGACCCGAGTACCAGCAAACGCCGGCGCGAGTCCGAACACGAGCGCCGTCGCGAGCGACGAGCTCAGCGCGAAGATCACGACCCGGGCGTCGATCGCAAACGCGATCCAGGCCGCACCGTCGGGCTTGCCGACCGTGGCCGCGAAGAGGTCGACGCCCCACTGCGCGAGGATCAGTCCCGTCATGCCCCCCGCCACCGCCAGCAGCACGCTCTCGATCATCAACTGCCGCACGAGCTGACGGCGATCGGCGCCGATGGCCGAGCGCAGCGCCATCTCGTATTTGCGCGCGTCGATCTGGGCCGCGAGCAGTCCCGCAAGATTCGCGCACGCCAGGAGCAGCACGAGCGCCGCGGCGGCGAGCACGAACACCGCCATGGCGCGTTGCTTGGCTCCAATCATCTGACGGCGTAACGGGACCGTCGCGGCGAACGCGTCCGGGGCCGCACTTGTCAGCGCCGCGTCAGCCCGCGCCGGCGTCGCACCCGGCGCGAGCCGCGCCACGATGTCCACCCTCAGGCCGTCGGATGTCCTGTCGAACGGTATCCAGACCCGCGAGTCCTGAGGAAAGCTGAAGGCGCGGGCGGCGACGCCGGCCACGGCGTAGGTATCGCCATCCAGCGAGAACGTCGTGCCGACCACATCGGGACTCGATCCCCACTCGGCCGCCCAGAGATCGTCGCTGACGACGGCCACCCGGGTGCCCGCGTCGGTCATCGCAAGAGCCCGCCCTCGCTGTACCGGCACACCGAGGAGCGAGAAGAGATCGCCGGCGACGTGCGCGACCTGAACCTGCCGGGCCAGTCCTGGTCCGGCGACAGTCGCGGCGTGCGTCCGATAGGCGGCGAGGCCCGCAAACGTCGCGTCCGACTGACGCAGGGTGGCGAACGTGTCCAGCGACAATGGCGATCCGCCGGACGTCCGCCGGTCGATTGTGCGGACAGCGACGAGCCGGTCGGGATCCGCGAACGGCAATGGACGAAACGCTACGGCGTTCAGGACGGCGAAACACGTCGTCATGGCCCCGATGCCGAGCGCGAGCGTGATGATGACGACGAGGGCGAAACCGGGACGCCTGGCGAGCATCCGGGCGGCGACGCGCAGTTCCTGGAGAAGGGTGCCCATGTGAGGCGCTGGCTGAGCAACCAGTGTGCCACGGCATTCTGCCGGATTATCGAATGGGCGCCGCACCAGCGAACGTCGGTGGGTGGCCGCTTCCGGGAAAGGGTGTTCGGCTTCGCACAGCCTCGGCTACAGCTGCAGCCGATCGACCAGGCCATCGCCGCTCCGTCCGTGCGCATCACCGACGGCGGTCCGCGGCGGCGGTCGAAGCGGCCCAGCGCCGCGATCGGATAAGCTCGCGTCCGCATGAAGCGTGCGATCGCGGGTGCCTGCCTGCTTCTGGTTCTCGCCGCGGGGGTGTGGTGGCTGCGCTCTCATCGACAAGCGCCGCTCTCTGGCGTCCGAACCGAGGGTGGTGACGCACCCGTCGCGGGGAGTGGCCTCCCGACAGAGCTGGCGCAGGATCGAAAGACGAATGCGCTGAGCGCGGCGTTCGACGGCGGCACGCTGCCGGCCCCGCTGCCGATACCGGCCGATATGGACCCGGGACGCCAGGCCGAACGGCTGGCCGCGGCCGTGGCGCGCGGCGATGCCCAGTCGACCGCGGCGCTGGTCGCGGCGGTCAGCGCCGCGGGCTACGACATCCGCGGCGACAACGGGACCATCAGTGTTCCGGCCCCTTCCGCGCGGCGTCAGGGTCTCGTGCTCGACGCGTGGCTCGTCGCCGGCCTGGCGAAGTTGTACGGCGAGGGATATGGCGTCGGCCTCGACGCGCTGGGATCGGCGTTTGCGAAAGGCGATTCCGTCATGGCCGGGAGCGACTTCGGCGGCGACGTGCTGACTGGCCTACGTGCCGCGGCCGACAGTCCGAACGATGGCCTTCGCTTCTGGGCCGCCTTCATCAACGAGCTTGGGCGCCGGCATACGGAGCCGATCGCCCTCCTCGATTCGGACACCGGGCCGCAGGTCCGCCTCGATGCGATTCAAGTCGCCCTCATTCTGAGTCGTCTGGGCGGCGAGATCGCCGCAGCGGCCCACGCAAAGCAGACCGGCACGACCGGCCGGTTGCGCTCCGACGTTGCCGCGCACATCGTGCTGGCCTCGTATCAAGCGCCGCCTGCCGAAACCGCGCCATGCGCAACGGACGAAATTGCCAGCGACGTTCTCGACTACACCTCGCTCACCGCGACGACGGCCTTCAGCCAGATTGCGACCCGCGTCGGGGAAAGCGCCGCGAGCTACGCCGAGATGGCCGGAAGGGGATCGGTCGCCCTGACGCTGCTCAAATTCCTCGCGAGCTACGCGGCTCTCGACGTGCAGCTCGAGATGCGCGGCCAGCCGCTGGTGCGCACGCAGAACAAGGCGGCTGGCGAGAAGAAGACCGTCACCGCGACAACGAAGATCAACACCGGCAAGTGGCAGTACCTCAATTGCACGCGGATCATGCTCAACGCGGCCGGCCTCGATTTCAGTCTGCCGGGGGATGGGCCCATCGTCAACGCCAAGATGACGTTCACGCTCGTCGAGGGCGGCGGCGCGACCGGCTTCGCGGCGGCGCTCCAGACGGCGGAGCATCTCGACGACATCATGAGCGGCAAAGACGATGGCAGCCAGTACGGTGCGCTGGTCTATCTCGAATCGCCGCATCGCGGCCCGAAGATGGACGGCATCGAATACACCAACGGCGACGGGCAGGCGTCCATTGTGGTCGTCGGCGTGCCGCAGTTCCGCGATCTCAGCCACGAGGCGCTCCAGAAAATCGACCAGCGCGGCGCGGTCGCCGTCTATGTGCAGCTCAAGCCGACCAAGCTGACCAGCAAGGCGCAAGCCGTGGGCACGATCGGCGACATGCTCGGGTCGATCGTCGCGGGGCTGACGGGTGATTTTCTGGGGATGACGGTCGGGGTCGCGACCGAGACCGCGTACCGCGCGCAATGGTACGAATCAAATCCCTATGTCTTCCGGGTCCAGGACTGGCTGCAGTGTGAGCAGGGCTGGACCGGTACGGTCGTCGTCGAGCGGACGCTCGACGAAACCAAAGATCTTTCCGGGCCTGTCAAGGATGACGCCGGCAACGTCCACGGCTCGCAGCGTGGCAGCGCCATCCATACGTTGACCGACGTCACGACCTATACGTTCACCGCCGACGATTCGGGCGGCTCGCAGGTCAAGGGGCTGCGGAGTTACTTCGAGCTCGAGGAACGCGTGCTCGATTCGAAAACCGACACCGCCTGCGCCAACGAGGGCGCCGGCGGTAGCGGTACGTTTCACGAGGAAGAGTCGACCTCGAAGATCGGCGAAGGCAGCGACCGGGCCGCCGTGGTGTTCCAGCTCGATCTCGACGCCCTTCCGAATCCTCCGCCCTCGCCGATGGCCCACATCGGCGCGGTGAACGACGAGACCGCGCCAATGACGCTGACCACGCACCATGAGAAGGTCTCCGGCGGCCACCGCCAGTGCGTCAACAGCGGCCCGCATGAGGAAACGCCCGAGAACGTGCATACGGACTCGAAGGACCAGCAGATGGTCGCGATGACGGCATTCGACGCGCCGCAGAATCCGAGTCATCCCGATGAACTGCATGGCAGCAAGAGCGAAGTCGGCGCCGACGGCGTGAAGACCACGATTACCTGGAACCTGTCGCGCTGCCACAAGAGTCAGTAGCGCTTCAGCTGCCGGCTCGTCTCATAGGTGCACGGGCCGCTCGTCTACAATGCCGCGCATGACTCACCGCTCTCTTTCGGCGATCTCGCTCGGCGTGCTGCTTGCCGGCGTCTCGTCGCCCGCGCAGACCCGCACCGACGAGTACACCCACTACGAGTTGCTGCCTCCTTCGACGTCGGCGGTGAAGGTCACCTACGAGGCGAGCGCCACTACTGAAGGCGCACGGACGTTCGTCGACGACGTGGCGAAAGGCGCGCGGATCAGCGACGTCGTTGTCCACGACATGATGACGGGGCAGCCGCTGGCATTCCGCGTGAGCCCGGCCTCGATCGCCGTCACGCTCGCGCGGCCGGTCCCGCCGCGAGGGCAGGGACGGGTCCGCATCGAGAAGACCGTGGCGGACCCGAAGGCCTACACGCGAGCGGGGGAGGCGGGGACATTCACCGTTCCCCTCGGCGCGGGCCGCCACGACCTCGTGCTGCCCGAGGGTTACCAGCTCACCGGCTGTAACATCCCCGTTCGGATCCTGGCGGAAGCCGACGGCCGGACGAAACTCGATCTGATGAACGTGGCGCCCGGCACGGTGACGCTGGTCGTCACGCTGAGAGCCGGCGCGCTGACGGGGGACGCGGCCAAGCCAGCCGCGCTGACGAACAATCGCAGCTGGGAACCGCCTCCGACGCAAGGACCGACCGAACGTCAGCGGCTCGCCGAGCGCGCGCATCTCGATCGCGACATCGTCTATTTCCTGCAGGAGCCGGCGACGCACGCCTTCTCGCTCTACCACGACTACACGGAATCGCGTCCGGGAGTCGACAAGTACATCAACATCGTCCGCGGCGGCAGCCGATCCTCGGATCCGTCGGCGTACATCCTCGATACGGGAGAGGCGCTGAGGCACGAGACGCTGAGGGGCGCAGAGATCACCGCCAAGCAGATCGACATCGGCGAGCCGGTCACGCCGCAAACCGAGATCGTCGCGTCGTATTTCGAGCCGGTGAAGCCCGGTCAGTCGATCCGCCTGCGGCTGTCGGAAACCTATACCGCGCCGGAGAGCTATCGCCTGGACGGCCACGACCTCGTCTTCGAGCGCAGCCTGGGACGGACGCGCAACTCGGTCGTCCTGCCCGACGGGTGGTATCTGACTGCGTCCTCGATCCCCGCTGTCGTGTCGGAGACTCCGGACCACCGCGTCCGTCTCGACTTCGTGAACAACCGTCCGGACAGCCTGGACGTGTACATCAAAGGACGACAGCGACCGTTGAAGTGAGGTCGACACGTCCGCACACAAAGGCGCTACTCAAACCATAAACTTTGTGTTACAAAGGTAGTGTGATTGAATCCCGGGTGTGGGCTCTGCGGCGCCTATGGAGCGAAGCCCGATGACGGCGGTCTCGTGGCTCGACTGGAAGCTGGGCGCGCGTCTGCTGCTGAAGTATCCCGCGCTCACGATCGTCGGGGGCCTCTCGCTGGCGGGTGTCATCGCGATCGGGTCGGTTGGCATCGAGCTCGCTGACGAGCTGCTGTACAAACGGCTGCCGTTCGATGACGGCAGCCGGGTCGTGCGCCTCGAGACGCAGGACACCGCGGCGTCGCGCGTGGAGCCGAGGGTACTCTACGACTTCGCGATCTGGCGGCGGTCCCTGAAAACCGTAACGGAACTCGGCGCCGCCCGCCTGAGCGAGCGCAACGTGCTCACCGGTGAAGGCCGTTTCGAATCGCTGCGCGTCGCGGAGACTACGGCGTCTACCTTTCCCCTCACCCGCGTGCCGCCGCTGCTCGGCAGACCGTTGCAGCCGGCGGACGACATGCCAGGTGCGGAGCCCGTCGTCGTCCTGGGCTACGACGTCTGGCAGAGACAGTTCCTCAACGACCCGGCGATCATCGGGCGCGCCGTGACCGTGGGCCGCACGGCTCGTACCGTGGTGGGCGTGATGCCGCCGCGCTTCGGCTTTCCGCGCAATCAGCAGCTATGGGTGCCGCTGCCCATTCAGGCTGCGGGACCGCGGGAAGGGCCGGCCGTGCAGGTGTTCGGACGGCTCGCTGACGGAGCGAGCTGGCAGGACGCCGCGGCGGAGCTCGACGTCGTTTCGGCACGCCTCGCCGCCGACCAGCCGACAACCCACCGGCAGTTACGTACGCGGGTTCGCGCCTTCGCCGGGCGCACGCCGGGTGATCCGCTGCAGTTGGAGGATCTGGCGGTCCACGCCATCGTCCTGCTGCTGCTCGGGGCAGTGTCGGCGAACGTCGCGACGCTGATCTTCGCGCGCACGGCGATGCGAGAGCCGGAGATCGTCGTCCGCCACGCGCTGGGCGCGAGCCGTGCCCGCGTGATCGCGCAGATCGTCACGGAAGGACTCGTGCTGGCCCTCGCGGCTGCCCTGCTGGGGCTCGTCGTGGCCCAGGCGACTGTGCGCTATGCCTGGGCCCGGGCGAGCCAGATCGTCGGGGACGGCCTGCCGTTCTGGGTGGATCTGAAGCTGGAGCCCGCCACCATCGCGTATGCGCTGCTCCTTGCGCTCGTCGCCGCCGTACTGATCAGCCTGCTGCCGGCGCTGAAGGCCACAGGCTCATCGATCCACCGGGGGCTGCAGGACAGCACGAGCACCGGCGGGACGATGCGGTTCGGCGGCATCTGGTCGTTCATCATCGGTGCGCAGGTGGCCTGCACGCTGCTGTTCGTGCCCGCCGCGGTGGGAATCTTCACCAACACGCTGCACGACCAGTCGACGTCGGCGGCGTTCCCAACGGAACACTACCTCACCTTCCGCCTCACGATGGACGATGAGGCGCCGGCCGGCGAGCGCGGAGCGCCTGACGATATGCAGATCGCCGCGCATCGCGCGCGTGCGTTCGAGGATCTCGCCAGCCGGTTGCGTGATGAGCCGAATGTGACCCAGGTGACCTACGGCGATCGTCTGCCGACGACGTCGCCGGAGTGGGTGGCGGTGGAAATGGAGCAGGACGGTGCGCCTCCGGCTCGCGTGGTCGGCAACTACGAGGGCGGATTCGCGATGGCTGCTGTCGGTGCCGGCTATCACGAGGCGTTCGGCGCGAGGATCGTGGCCGGTCGCGGCTTGCGTCCGGCCGACGCCGGGGCGCCCAGCGGGCCCGTCGTGGTCAACGAGGCGTTCATGCGAGTCGTGGGCAGGAATCCGGTAGGCGCACGGGTTCGCACGCTTCAGCGAGGCAGCGAGCGCGAGCTGGGCCCCTGGCACGAGATCGTCGGCGTGGCCACCGACCTGTGGACGTTCCCCGCCGATTGGAGCGAGGCGGCGTACATCTATCGCGCAGCCTCTGCGGCGGAGTCCGACCCAATCGTGGTCGCGGTGCGCTCGGCGGGGGACGCCGCGCCGCTGGCGTCCCGCGTTGCCGCTCTTGCGCGGCAGGTCGATGCGGGTCTGCACTGTCGGGATATCGTGACCCTCGGCGACATCGTCGCACAGGAGCAAGTACGGATGGTGGGCGGCAGCGCCGTGTTCGGCACCGTTCTGCTCGTGGCGGTGGTCTTCTCCGCGGCCGGTCTGTACGCGCTCATGGCCGTCGCGGTGGCGCGCCGCACCCGAGAGATCGGCATCCGTATCGCGCTCGGCGCCAATCCCCGGAACGTGCTCCGCACCGTTTTCGCCCGTGCCGGTCGCCAGCTTGGCGGCGGCATCATCGCCGGCAACAGCCTCATCCTGCTCATCGCGTGGCGCGCCGACAGCCTGACCGCGGATCTCCTCGTCTCGTCAGTGATTACGTCCATCATCATGGCGGCCGTAGGCGTGCTTGCGTGCGCCGCACCGGCGCGCCGGGCGCTGCGTATTCAACCGACCGAGGCGCTGCGGCAGGGGTGACGTTTCCGGAGGCGTGAGCTGAGCGGCGATACTTCCGAACAAGTCGTAGACGCTCTACGTCTATACTGTGGCGCGGCAACCGAAAACCGGGAGGGTCGAATGAAGGACAACGCGATCCTGGTCGTCACGTCTCTGCTCTCGCTCCTCCTGCTGACCCTTCACGTCACGGATGACATCGTGCGCGGGATATCCAAGGCGGAATCCTCGAACACGGCGCTGGTCGTCCTCGTGATTTTCCTGTATGGAACGCTGGTGCTCGCCGAACGGCGATCGGGCCACGTCATCATGCTGCTCATCGGACTGTTCGCGGCACTCATGCCCGTCCTGCACATGAGAGGAGCCCATTATCCCGAGATCGCCAGGTCCAGCGGCGGCTTCTTCTTCGTGTGGACGCTCTGGGCGCTCGGCGCGGTCGGGGGCGTCACGTTCGTCCTCGCGGCGCGCGGACTGTGGAGTCTGCGACAGGGGGCGCCGAAGTAGTCCAGGCCGTCGAGCACTTCCTCTGGCGCGACGACGCCAGGGTGGAGGTGGAGCTGGTGGCGGTTCACGGCGGCGGACACGGCATCCCTCAGCCGTACCGGCGCCGTCCGCGGCTATTGGGTCCGTCGCCCACGGAATCCAACGGTCCCGATGAGATCTGGGCCTTTTTCGAATGCCAGCGGCACTGACCTCACGACCGCCAACGGCCCCCGCACCGCCCGTTCGAGCCTACGGTAACATTGGCGATCACCGGCAGCAGAACATGATTCGCAAGACAGCCATCGGCCTCGGCATCGGCGCGCTCGCCGCCGCGGCGGTGCTCGTGGTCGCTGCGACCGGCGACCTGCTCGACCGCTATGAGCTCACGACCTACGACTGGCGCATGCGCCTCGCCGCCGCGCCGCAGTCGGTCAACCGCGACATCGTCTTCATCGAGATCAACGATCTCAGCATTCGCAAGCTCCAGGAGAACTTCCGGATGCGCTGGCCGTGGCCGCGCGTCGCGACCGGCCTGGCGATCGAGTTCCTGCATCGCGCGCCGGCGAAGGTGGTCGCGATCGACGTCGCGTTTCCCGAGCACGACTACGTCGAGCAATACAGCTTCGACGATCCGTCCGACAAGTGGAGCGGCTCGAACAGCGACGCGAACCTGTCGCAGAACGTCCGCGCCTCCGGCAATGTCGTGCTGCTGGCCGATGCCGTCTACGAGGGGCAGGTCGGGTCGGCGAAGGATCGCGAGGCGGCGGCGTGGCAGGGGTCGCCCTTCCAGGTCGGCGCGATCGCCGAGCCGCGGCCCATCGTGCTGCCGCCGTACCAGTCGTTGACCGACGCCGCGGCGGCGCTCGGCCACAACTTCCTGGTGAAGGATCCCGATGGCGCCGCCCGTCGGCTGTCGCCGTTCATCATCTCTGACGGGAAGACGCTGCCGTCGCTCGGTGTCGCGGCGGCGCTGCTGGCCGCCGGGGTGCGCCCGCAGGACGTGTCGGCCGAGGCGGGGACGTTGCGGATCGGCGACCGGCGCATTCCGCTCGTCCGCCATGCCGTCGGCGGGCGCGACCAGTGGTCGATGCTCGTCAACTATCGGGCGCCGGCGCTGGTTCGGGACAACGCCGGCGAGCTCGTCCGGCCGTATCCGTCCTACCAGTTCTGGGACGTGTTCCGCTCGGAGCAGCAGCTGCTCAACGGCCAGCCTCCCGCCATCGATCCGGCCGTGTTCCGGAACAAGATCGTGTTCATCGGCCTGAGCGCGTCGGGGCTGCTCGACGTGTTCGACACGCCGATGAGCACCGACCAATCGGGCTCGATGCCGGGAATCCAGCTGCACGCGAGCATGACCGACAGCATTCTCGCGGGCCGGTTCATCGCGCCGGCGTCGGCCGCGGCGCGGGTCGGGTCGCTTGTCGTCACCGCCGCTGCGATCGGACTGCTGGCTGCATTCCTGCCATTTACCGCCGCGACGACCGCGTCGGTGGTGCTGCTCGCCGCCTGGACGGGGGTCTCGATAGCGGCGTTCAGGAACGGCCTCTGGCTGAATCTGGTGCAGCCGGTTGCCGGTGGCGGGCTGGCCCTGTTCTGCGGCACGGCCTATCAGTACTTCGTGGAAGGGCGCGAGAAGCGAAAGGTCGCCACGCTGTTCGGCCGCTACGTTTCGCGCGACGTCTACGCGCAGCTGATGGCCAATCCCGCACTGGCCGCGCTGGGGGGCGGGCGGCGGGAGATGACGGTGCTCTTCTCCGACATCCGCGGGTTCACGTCGATCACCGAGCGCGGCGAGCCCGACGCGCTGGTCGCTCAGCTGAACGAGTATTTCTCGCGGATGGTGGCGATCGTGTTCAGCCACCATGGCACCGTCGACAAGTTCGTCGGCGACATGGTGATGGCGCTCTTCGCCGCGCCGCTCGACGATCCCGCGCACGCCGAGCACGCGGTGGCGGCGGCGGTCGACATGGTGCACGCGCTTGCCGAGCTGAACCGCGACTGGGCCGGGCGGGGCCTGCCGCAACTCGACATCGGCATCGGGGTCAACTCCGGCGACATGATCGCCGGCAACATCGGATCGTCGGCGATCATGAGCTACACGGTGATCGGCGACAACGTCAACCTCGGGTCGCGGCTCGAGTCCCTCAACAAGGACTACCGGACCCGGATTATCATCAGCGACGCTACCAGGGACCGCCTGACGACCGCCTACGATCTGCGTCCGCTCGGCGACGTCGTAGTCAAGGGCAAGAGCACGGCGGTCTCGATTTTCGAAGTCAAGGTACCGACTCCGCTGATTGAGGTGCAGACAACATGAAGGCAGCAGCATTCGTCCTCTCCGCGATCTTCGTCGCGGGCGCCGCAGCGCCGGCGCGCGCGCAGTTCGGCGGTGCGCTCGGCAAGATCAAGAAGGGCGCCGATACGGCCGCCTCCGCCAAGAAGCAGTACGACGACTGGAACGTCACCGACGCGGAGGAGCGCCAGCTCGGCGAACAGGTCAGCACGAAACTGCGCCTCCGCTTCGGCGTCACGCAGGATCCGAGCCTCACGAAGTACGTGACCCTGGTCGGCACGGTCGTCGCGCAGGGCAGTTCGCGTCCGGGGCTCGACTGGCGATTCATCGTGCTCGACACCGACGGCGTCAACGCCTACGCGGCGCCGGGAGGGTTCATCCACATCACCCGCGGCCTGCTCGGCCTGATGAAGAACGAGGCAGAGCTCGCCGGCGTCCTCGGCCACGAGATCACCCACGTCACCAAGAAGCACACCGTCGAGGCGATCAAGCGCGGCAAGGAGATCGATATGGGGGCCAACGCCGCCGGCAAGGGCGGGATGACCAAGGACATGATCGCCAAGCTTGCCGATAAGTCGTTCCAGAAGCTGTTCGACGGGGCGTACAGCCGCGCCGACGAGAGCGAGGCCGACGCGATCGGCATCCAGATCGCCAGCAAGGCCGGCTACGCCGCGAACGGTCTGGCGACGGCCCTTCAGAAGGTCGCCGATCGCAACGCGAATCAGAGTGAACCGAACGGCTTCTTCGTGTCGCACCCGGTCATCAAGGATCGCATCGCCGCCATCAACAAGGAGATCGGCGCCGACAAGCTCGCCGGCAAGGCGCTGGTGGCGGCGCGCTACAAGCAGGACGTGACCTTCGACGCCAAGCCGCTCAGCGAGATCCCGACGGTCGACGCGGGCGCGTCCGGGCTGGCGAGCGGCGAGAAGAAGAAGACCGACGCGCGCGACGACTCGAAGAAGAAGGGCGGCACCACAGAGAGCGGCGGCAAGCAGCAGGCGTCGGCGCAGCAGACCGCGTCGGCCGGCGCGCGCGGCGGCGTGCCGGATCGCGACGCCAAAGGCGGCAGCAACCCGGCGCCCGTCCTGGTCAAGCTGACACCGGCCGAGATCACCGCCTTCAAGAAGGACATCGTCTGAGCCACGCCGAACACGTCATCCTGGGCATCACGGCCGTCGCCGTGCTGCTCGGGACGATGAGCCTGACCGTCAACCGGCTGGTGCGGCGCAAGCTGCGCTTGTCGGTGGCGCTGCTCGTCGCCTTCGTCGCGTCCGATCTCGTGCTGATGCTCTGGGACACCCGCCTGCATCTCTCGGGCGAGACCATCTCCGAGTTAGGCGCCTTTTCGCGGCTCGCGGTGGCGGCCGCGATCATCAACGCCGTCGTGGTGCTGGTGATCAACCCGCTGCGCGAAGACCGCGTCCCCGACCGGTTCCCGACCATCCTGCAGGACGCGGTGGTGCTGGCCCTGGTGCTGCTCGCTTCCACCTTCCTGAGCCAGCAGCTGCTGACCACGTCCGCCGTCAGCGCGGTGGTGTTGGGGTTTGCGCTGCAGGATACGCTCGGGAACGCCTTCGCCGGGCTCGCCATCCAGAGCGAGCGCCCGTTCCACGTCGGCCACTGGGTCAAGATCGCCGACTTCGAAGGGCGGGTCGTCGAGGTCACGTGGCGGGCAACGAAGCTGCGCACCAAGGCGGGCAACCTGGTGGTCGTGCCGAACAACGTCGTCTCGAAGGAGGCGATCACCAACTATTCGCAGCCGGCGGCGCCGATGCGCCTCTCCGTCGACGTCGGCGCGTCGTATCTGACCGCGCCCAACCAGGTGAAGGCGGCGATCCTCGAGGCGGTACGGCACTGCACCCACGTGCTGCAGGCGCCGGCTCCAGACGTGGTGCTGCAGGCGTTCGACGCCTCGGCGATTGCCTACAAGGCGCGCTTCTGGATCAGCGACTTCGGCGAGGACGAACTGGCGCGCGACGAGGTCCGGACGGCGATCTACTACTCGTTCCAGCGCCACGGCATCGAGATTCCGTGGCCGATCCAGATCGAATACAGCCGCGACTGGAAGGACCCCGACCCGCGGGCCAAGGCCGATGCGATCGAGCGCGTGCTGACGCGCATCGACCTGTTCGCCGGGATGCCGCCGGAGTTCAGGCGCGAGCTCGCGCTGGCCGCCGGCAGCGCGGTCTACGGCGCCGGGGAGACGGTGGTGCGACAGGGGGACCCCGGCCAGTCGATGTTCGTGGTGGCGCAGGGGACGGTGGCGGTCCTCATCGAAGAGACGCGCACGGAGGTCGCCCGCATCGAGGCCGGCGGCTATTTCGGCGAGATGTCGCTGCTCACCGGCGACCCGCGGACCGCGACCGTGCTGGCCGTCGGCGACGTCGAGGTGATCGAGATCGGCGCCGATCTGTTCCGCCGCTTCGCCGCCGTCCATCCCGAAGCGCTCGAGCGGATCGGCGCGGCCGCACTGGCCCGGCGGGCCGGCCTCGAAGCGGCGCGCAGCGCCGTCAACGGCGCCGCGGCCACCGAAACCGCGACGTTCATGTCGCGGATGAAGAAGTTCCTGCGCGTCGGCTGACTACTGCGTCCACACCAGCACGCGTCGCCCGCGCGCGTCCTTGTGGTCGACGATCAGCGTCGGTCCGAAGCGTTCGAGATCTTCGACGGTCAGCCGCAGCTTCGCGAGGTCGACATCCTCGCCGCCCATCGAAAAGCGGGTGCCGCCCGACTTGAGCCGCAGCAGCCAGAACGGCAGCTCCATCGTGATCACTTTCTCGTTCTCGGCGTCGAAGGCCATCACGTGCAGCGTCTCGGGGCGGCCGGCGCCGGCCGGGCGATCGGTGTTCGCTCGGATGAACTCGCCATGATCGTCGAGCTCGATGAGCGGGGCCTGCCCGGCGAACCGCGTCCGGACGGTGTCGAAATCGGTCGCCGCGGCGGTGGTTGTCGTCGGCCGCACGTCGACGTGCGAGCGCACGAACCACAATCCGGCCGCCGCCAAGGCGACGATGCCGAGGATGCCGATCGCGATGACGCCGATGATCGCCCAGACCCAGGTCTTGACTCTCGCCATCTATCGAATCTTTCTCGCCTCGTCGACGCAGATCGGATCGTTGCCGGCTTCGCAGTCGGCCATCGCGCTCGCCGCTTCCCGCTTCGCCGTATCGGCGTTTCCCTGATCGACCGCGATGCGCGCGGTTTCGAGGTGCGCGCGCCCTTTCACCCACGTCAGCGAGTCGGGCCCCAGCGCCACCGCCAGGTCTTCGCGCGCCTCGGCGAAGCGCTTCAGGCGCACCCGGGCGGCGCCGCGCTTGTAGCGCCAGAGCGCTTCCTCTCCCGGCATGCGCGGCCGCGGATCCCGGGCCAGTGTCTGGAGACCCTCGGTCAGCACCGTGTCGGCCTCCCGCGCCCGGCCGGCGCGCAACGCCGTGGCGCCATTCTCGAGGACGATCAGCCGGTTGCGAGGAAACTGACGGTGCAGCTCTCCCAGTACCCGTTGGGCATCCTGATAGCGATGCTCCCTGTTATAGAGCAGAACGAGCGCGAACTCCGCGTCGGCGCGATTCTCCGCGTTCGAGGCGGCGGTTTCCTCGATCATCTTCAGGCCGCGTTCCTTGCCGCTGCCGAACCCGGCCATGTAGGCCATCATCCGCATCGGCAGCGACAACGTCGAGACGATGTAGCGATAGGTGCCGACGACGAGCTGCGGCTCCTTGCTCGACGGGTCGAGCGCCATGGCCTGCTCGCACTCGTCGTAGCTGCGCCGCGCCCCTTTGAACCCGGCCATCATATGGCCCTCGACCGAGGCCATGTACGAGGCCTGCAGGCCCAGCGAGGAGCCCAGATTGAGATGGGCGAGTGCGTCCGTCGGGCGGGCGGCGACGTCGTGCTCCGCGAGTTCGACGGCCTTCGCCGTTTCGCTCCGGAACTCGGCGTCGAGCTCGGGCGGCGGCTTCTTCAGCGTGACGGTCGACTTGGAGAAACCGCCCAGATAGTGATCGACCGTGACCGCGCCGCGCAGGAACAGGACCTTCAACCACAGCGTGGCGGCAAGCGCGCGGTGGTTGTCCGGGTTCGACGGCTCCTGGGCCACCGCCTGCCGAAGCAGCCGGGCGGCCTCGTCGTAGTCGAGGTTGTAGGCGAGATCCGTGGCGCGATCGCGCAGCTCACGGGTGCTCTGGGCCGATAGCGGCGCGGCGATCAGCAGGCAGATCGCCGCGACGGCGATCGCCAGCCTCGTGGGTCCGGTCCGCACCATTACCTATGATAGCTGCGTAACGGATGACCGATGGCCAGGCGTACGGCACAGTCGGCCGGCAGCGAACCGCGAACCTACACGATCACCCCGCGCCCCAGCCCGGCCGCCACCGATCGCTCGAAGGCCAGCCTCGCCGCGGCGACGTCTTCCACAGCCATACCCAGCGATTTGAAGATGGTGATCTCGTCAGTGGTGCGCCGCCCCGGATGACGTCCGCCGATGACCTCGCCGAGCTCGGCCGCGATGTGCGAGGCCTCGATGGCGCCTTCCTTCATCGGGATCACCAGGTCGCCGGCTTCGGCCAGTGCGCCTTCGCGCGAATCGACGAACACGCATCCCGCCCGGACGAGCGCCGTATCCATCTCGCGTTGATTGGGACGGCAGGCCCCGACGGCGCAGACGTGCGTGCCCTCGCGCACCACGTCGCGCGTCAGCACGGGCTCGGTCGACGCGGTCACCAGCGCGATGACGTCGGCGCCGGCGGCCGCATCGCGAGCCGTCGCCACGGCTTCGACTCGTACGCCTGTCGACACCGCCAGGTCGCGCGCCAGCGCCGCGGCGCGATCGCCATGCCGCCCCCAGACGCGAATCGAGGCGAAGGGGCGGACCCGCAGCAGCGCTGCCGCATGACTGCGGGCCTGCACGCCCGTCCCGAAGATCGCAAGCGCGCGCGCATCTTCGCGCGCCAGTCGTCTGACCGATGCCGCCGACACGGCGGCCGTCCGCGCCTCGGTGATGTAGCGGCCGTCCATGACCGCCTGCAGTTCGCCGGTCTCCGGATCGTGCAGGACGATCGTCGCCAGGTGCGAGGTCAGTCCGCGGGCCGGATTGCCGTGATAGACCGACACGAGCTTGGTGCCGAGCGCCGGCGGGTCCTCGAGGTAGGCCGGCATCACGCCGTAGAAGCCGTGGCCGCCCGTGTCCACGACGCTGCGGAGCGGCTGCCGCACCGCGCCCGCTGAGAAGCGCTCGAGCGCCGTCTCCATCGCGGCAATCAGGTCGTCCATCGGCAGGACGGCACGCACGTCCGCTTCTGTCAGGAGCACCGGCATACGCCGCGCACGTTAGCACACGCCACGTTCGCCAGCGCCGCCGCGGCTACCAGCCGGCCGCCATCCCGTCTTTTCTCGGATCCGATCCCGCCTGCAGCACGTGCGTCTTGGGGTCGATGAGAATCCCCTGGAACCCACCCCAGACGCCGACGCTCTGGATCAACGTGTAGCCGCGCGCGGTGAGGCCGGTCCGCGCCTCCTCGGAGAACGCCGATTCCAGCGCCAGTCCCGCGCCGCTGTCTCGGAACCGCGGCGCCTCTCCGGCCTCCTGGATGTTCATCCCGAAGTCGATCAGGTTGACGAGCACCTGCGCGTGCCCCTGCGCCTGCATGTCGCCGCCCATCACCCCGAACGACACCCAGGGCACGCCGTCCTTCATCACCATGGCCGGAATCAGCGTGTGGAACGGCCGCTTGCCCGGCGCGATCTGGTTCGGGTGGCCGGGGGTCAGCGTGAAGAGGTTGCCGCGGTCGTGGAGCATGATCCCGGTGTCGCCCGCGACAATGCCCGAGCCGAAGGTCTCGTAGAGCGACTGGATGAGCGACACGACGTTGCCGTCGGCGTCGGCCGCCGTCAGATACACGGTGTCGCCCCGGCCGATCGGCTCGTCGAGTCCCTGCGGGGTGGTGCGGCCGTCGAGCGACAGCGGCCGGTGGTCCGACGCCCTGGCGGGATCGATCTCGCGACGTCGGCTCGCCGCGTAGTCCTTCGACAGCATCTGCGCGACAGCGGACGTCGGCGTCGAAGACGCATCGCCGATCCACGCGCCGCGATCCGCGAAGGCAATCCGCTTGGCCTCGACCAGCGTGTGGAGATAGCGCGCGGTGCCCCAGCCCATCGCCGCGAGGTCGTAGCCCTCGAGGATGTTGAGCATCTCGAGCGCGGCGACCCCCTGCGTGTTCGGCGGCAGCTCCAGCACCTGGTAGCCGCGGTAAGTGGTCGAGATCGGATCCACCCAGTCGCCGTGGTGGCCGGCCAGATCCTTCGCCGTGACGAGACCGTGGCGCTTCTCCATCTCGCCGGCGATGGCGGCGCCGATCGCGCCGGTGTAGAACGCGTCACGGCCCTCCCTGGCGATCAGCTCGAGCGACGCCGCGAGGTTCGGGTTGCGGAAAACATCGCCGGGCCTGGGAGCCCGGCCGTCGATCAGGAAGGTCTTCGCCGCATTCGCGTCGCTCGCCAGCATCGGCTCGACGTCCTTCCACTGGCCGGCGATGATCTCGCTGACCGCATAGCCGTCGCGGGCGTATCGGATCGCCGGCTGCAGCGCGGCGCCAAGCGAATGGGTTCCGTATTTCGTCAGCAGCTCGTTCCAGCCGTCGACCACGCCGGGCACCGTGACGCTCAGCTCTCCGCGCAACGGGATGCGCCGGGCGCCGCGCCGCGCGAACTCGTCCGGGGTGGCGAGCGAACCGGCGCGGCCGCTCGCATTGAGCGCGTGCACTTTGTGGTCTTTCGCGGAATAGACCATCGCGAACAGATCGCCGCCGGGTCCGTTCATGGTCGGCTCGACGACCGAGAGGACCATGGCGGCGGTCACCGCGGCGTCGACGGCGTTGCCCCCGCTCTGCAGGACGCGCAGGCCGGCTGCCGTGGCGAGCGGCTGGCTCGTCGCGATGACGCCGTTTCGCGCCAGGACGACCGAGCGCGTGCCGCGGAGGTTGCCGGCTGGACGATCACCGGCCGGCTGCTGCGACCAGAGGGCGGCGGCGATCATGATGGCGGCGGCGATTCGCATCGGCGCATGCTATGCGATCCCGCCGGCGGCCGCGTCAGCTCACCGAACGGAAGCGGGTCCGGATGATCGTCCAGAGGACGATCGCGGCGTGATGCGCCCGGATCTTCTTGCCCTGGTCGTAGGTGCGGCCGTGGTAGGCGATCGGCACCTCGTAGTGCGTCTTGCTGCGGCGGATCACCAGGCACAGGATTTCCGCCTGCTGTTCCCAGCCCGTCGTCCGCAGCTCGTCGGCGTCGATCAAGCGACGGCGGAAGAGCACGTAGCAGGTGTAGAGATCGGTAAACGTCTTGTTGAACATGACGTTGAACATGTTCGTGATCGCCTTGTTCCCGATCTTGTGCCACAGATAGTGGACGCGGGTGTAGAGCGGCGCGAGGAAACGGCTGCCGACGACGATGTCGGCGTCGAACTGCCGGACGGGGAGGAGCAGCTTCTCGTATTCCGACGGGTCGTATTCCAGGTCGGCGTCCTGGAACAGCACGTAGTCGCCGGTGGCGGCGCGCAGCGCCGACTTGACCGCGGCTCCCTTGCCGCTGTTGACCTCGTGATTGATCAGCGTGTCGTAGAGATCGGGGCGGGCCTCGAGCTGCCGGCGCGTGCCGTCCTTCGATCCGTCGTTGACAACGATGACCTCGAAGGCGACGTCGTCGACGTGCTGTGCGCGCACGCGTTCGAGGACGTTGACGATCGTCGCTTCCTCGTTGTAGGCCGGGACCAGAATCGAGACGCGAATCATCGCGCCGCGTCGATCTCCGAGCGATCGCTGCGCCGGAAGATGAAGCCGGGCAGCAGGCCGGCCGCCCCCTGTCCCGTCGAGTGCTCGTAGCGGAGCGCCGGACGTGCCTGCGGATAGGGAAGACCGAGGCTGGCGCGAACCGAACTCTCGACCCAGTTGCGCCGGGCCACCAGCTCTTCGGACGACAGGTAGTCCGTGTAGACGAACGCCTGATAGCCGCCGTTCGGATCGCCCTTGTAGTAGTCGGCGACCACGAGGAAATCGATGTCGAGGGCGTGCAGGCGGTCGCCGGTGCGGCGATACGTGTACGTCCACACGCCGCTGCGGCTTTCGTGCGGCAGCGCCTCGTCGTAGTAGGGGGTGCCGGGATAGGCGGTGATGACCGTGCAGTCGAAATCGTCGGGGGCGACGCGCAGCAGCCATTCCTGGGTTTCGCGCGTCGTCTGCTCCGATTCCGCCGGATGGCCGACCGACATCAGCGCCTTGACCTTGAGGCCGGCCGTCTTCGCGGTCTCGATGGCGCGGGTGTTGTCGTCGAGCGTCGCCTTCTTGTTGATGTTCTCGAGGATGCGCGGGCTGCCCGATTCGAATCCCGACAGCAGCCAGCGGAACCCGGCGCGGTACATCGCCGCGGCCTGCTCGCGGGTGAACAGCTCGGCCTTGACGAAGCCGCGGAATCGGAACTCCGCGCCGACCTCCTCCTGGAGCTGCGCCAGCGCGTTCATCAGCCCCACCATGTTCTTGTTCACGTTCAGTTCGTCGTCGTAGAACATGAAGCCGGTGTAGCCGTGCGACTGGTGCAGCATCCGCACTTCCGCGACGATCGATTCGGTCGATCGCGTCCGGATCAGCCGCAGCGACTTCGAGTTGCGGCCGCCGCAGAAGCCGCATTCGAACGGACACCCGAGCTGTGCGATCAGGCTCGTGCTGCGGTGGCCTTCGATGTCGTAGCGATAGGTCGTCATGTCGACCAGGTGGCGCGCCGGCAGTGACGTGGATTCGTAGGCGGCGTTGGTCAGGAACAGCCCGCCGCGCGGGTCGTCGCCGTCGACCAGCCGCGGCGCATCGGCCCGTAAGGCCTCGAAGACGGCCAGCTCGCCGTCTCCGCTGACCAGCACGTCGGCAAGGCGCTCGAGGCGTCCCATCGCCTCGCGGGCCCGCCCGGCGCGTCCGGCGCGATCTTCCAGCTTCACCGCCGACGCGGTCAGGGTCACGTGCGGACCGCCGAGCACGATCCGGATGTCAGGCCGGACGCTGCGGATTCGCCCGACGATGTGGACGACGGTCGGAAGCTGCGGCGTGGTGGTCGTCACGCCCGCGACAGTGGCTCGGCTTCGCGATAGGTGCTCTTCCAGCGCGTCGAGATAGTTCTCGGTCCCGGACAGATCGAGATGCTCGACGGCGATCCCTTCGCGCTCGAGGGCGGCGGCAACTTTGAGGATGCCGAGGTTGATGAAGACGCGCTCGTCCAGCAGGAAGATGGACGGCGGGGTGATCAGCAACACGGTGTGTGGATACGCAGCACTGGCCATCGGATTTACTGTAGGTCCTTATCGGCCGGAAGGCTACCGTCCGATACCCATCACGGTTATGCAACTCCCGTTCGAGCTCGACGCGCTGGCGGAAGCCCGCAACTATCAGCGGTGGGTGTTCGACGCGGTGCGGCCGTTCCTGGGGCGCCGCATTCTGGAGGTGGGTTCTGGCATCGGCAACATGTCACAGTGGCTGCCCGCCGACGACCTGCTGGTGCTCACCGAGACCGAGCCCATGCTGCTCGACCTGTTGCGCGAGCGCGTGCCCCAGTACTTCGGTCCGCTCGCCGGCCACGTGCGCATCGAGCCGCTGTCGCTCGGCGCGGCCGGTCCGTCGGCGATCGCGGTGCTCAACGCGCTCGATCTCGATACCGTGATCTCCTTCAACGTG
The DNA here is from genome assembly GCA_036496585.1 of Vicinamibacterales bacterium. Lineage (NCBI taxonomy): Bacteria > Pseudomonadati > Acidobacteriota > Vicinamibacteria > Vicinamibacterales > Vicinamibacterales bacterium. Next base: position 111,160 of record DASXLB010000060.1, on the reverse strand, counting down.
CTCGAGCACATCGAAGACGACCGCGACGCGCTCGGTCGCTTGATCGGCCTGCTCAGGGGCGGCAGCGCACGCGAGCGCCGACTCGTTTCGTTCGTGCCGGCCCAGTCCTGGGCGCTCAGCGACCTCGACCGCTATTACGGCCACTTCCGCCGGTATTCAAAACAGCGCATTCACGACCTGAGCCGTGAGCTGGCGCCAGACGCCGAGCTGTCGGTGACACCGTTCAATGCCCTTGGCCTCCTCGGGTGGGTGTGGAGCACGATGATTCGCAAGCAGACGACCATCGACAGACGAGCGGTGAGCGCCTACGACGCGCTCTGCCGCTACACGCGACACGTCGACGATTTCGCGTGCCGCCGCCTGCGCTACCCGCTGGGACAGTCGTTCGTGTGGGTCTTGACGCTGCGGTGACGCCGCGACCCTTCGCGCGCGTCGTGCCGTGGCTCGCGCCCCTGGGGGCAGCCGCCGGCGCCGCCGTCCTGCTGGGCGTCTGGGCGCCGGGCTACCTGTTCGGACAGGGGTTTCCGCTCGATGACTCGTGGATTCACGCCGTGTACGCGCGCGAGCTGGCCCGGAGCGGCATGCTCGCTTACAACCCGGGCGTCCCCGCGACTGGCGAAACCGCGCCGCTGTGGCCGGTGGTGCTCGCCCCGCTCCATCTCCTGCTGCCGGGCCTGGGGGCGATTGTCGCGGCGACCAAGCTCACCGGACTGGCGCTCCACGCGGCGGCCTGCGCGCTGCTCGGACGAGCGCTGGCGCGGGAAGCGCCGGATCGGTGGGGCGCCGGCGCCGCTGCCGCGACGCTGGTCGCGCTGCATCCGCACCTGGTGGCGGCGAGCGTGTCCGGCATGGAGGTACCGCTCGCCGAACTCGTCATCGCCATCCTCTTCAGCGCTTCCGCGACGCGGCGTCTCCCCTGGCTGGCCGCCGCCGGCGCCGCCGCGATCGGCGCGCGTCCCGAAGTGGCGCTGATCGCCGTGCTGCTTCCAGCGCTGTTGTGGATCCGCGCGGCCGCGCGATCGGCCGTCGCGCTGTCTTTCGCATCGCTCGCCGGCGCCCTGGCGGCGCTCGCCGCGCTCGGCATGCGCAACTATGCCGTGTCGGGGATGGCGCTGCCGGCGACCTTCCACGCCAAGGCGAACCGCGGCGCGATCTTCGATCCGCAGCTGCAGCACATGGGATTCGTCGATCTGCTCGGACAGATTCCGCTGCTCGATCATGTCGCGGTGCTCGTCGTGCTCATCGCGATCGCGCTGATCGTGCACCGGAAGGCGGCGACCGGCCTCGAGCGGGCAGGCCCGGCGCTCTTTCTGAGCGGCATGGTGTTCTGTGCCGTCTCGTTCGCCCTGATTCCGCCGGTCGATCCGCCGGCCTTCTACCATCAGCGCTATGTCCTGCCCGGGGTGATGCTCGCTATCGCCGCGCTGCCGGTGCTCGCCGACAACGTGTTGACGCGCTTCGTCACGCAGGCGCCGCGCGCGGTCGCGCCGGTACTCGCCCTGGCGCTGGCCGCCGCCGCACTGGCGGCGTTTCCGGCGCGCGCCCGCCATCTCGCAAACGATGCCCGGAACATCGACGACGTCCAGGTGGCGTTCGGCCGTGAACTGTCGTCGCGCCCGCCGACGGCCACCGTGTGGGCCATCGACGCCGGCGCGATCCGCTTCTTTGGAAGCCCGTTCGTCGTCGACATGATTGGCCTGAACACGCCGGAGCTGCTCGGTCCGGATGCGCAGAACTACCTGAACGCGCATGAGCCCGCGTATCTGGACTACTTTCCCGGCTGGTCGCGAATCGAGGTGAACGCGCCGGTGCAACTGCCGGCGCGCGCCTTCGTCGCGAAGACGCCCTACACCGTGACCAGCGCGGCGTCGATGCGGACGCACGTGCTGGTCACCTGCACGCCGCCGCAGCTGGCCGGGCGGTTCGTCGTCCGCGGCCGTCCCTGGGAGTTCCGATGCTCTTCGTGAACGCGGCCGCGGGCGTCGTGCTCACGGCCGCGGTGTTGTGGTGCGCCTACGCCGTGGCCTGCCGTGTGTTTGCGGACGCCCCGGCCTCGACAAGGCTGACCGCCGCGGCCGTGCTGATGTTCTGGCTGCTGACGGCCGCGTTCCTGCTGCTGTCGGCCGTCCGGCTTTTCATGGCTCCCGTGTCGATCGCCGGGTGGGTGTGCGGCGCGGCGCTGGCGCACCGGTGGGCGCGCCGCACGGACGACCCGCGGGCGCGGCTTGCCGCCGATCGTGTGGCGATTGGAGAGTGGTGGCGCCTGATTGGCGCGCCGCTGCGCATCCTGATCGGAATTGGCGCCGCCGTCGTGACGGCGCGGCTCGTCCACGGACTGCTCGCCCCCTGTCTGACCTGGGACGCCCTGACCTATCACCTCTACCGGCCGGCGGTATGGGTGCAGTCGAACGGCTTCGTTTCAACCTCGGGTCCCGACGCATCCAGCTATTACACGTGGTTCCCTGTCTACGGCGACGCCGTCTGGGGATGGTGGCTGCAGGCGATGCACGGCGACGTCGCGATCTCGCCGGTGGCGGTCGGCATGTGGCTCATGGTGCCGATGGCGACGTATGCGTGCGTCCGGACGATGGGAGCGGACCCGGTACGCGCGACGGCTGCCGCCGCGGCGCTCGCCTTCATGCCCGCCGTGATCGTGCTCTCGGCGGTGGTCTACAACGACAACCTGACGCTGGCGCTCTATCTGGCGGCGACGCTGTTCCTGATGCGTTTCCTGACGACGCGCGGCCGCGCCGACGGGCTGTGCGCCGTGGCCGCGATGGCCGTGCTCGTCGGCGTCAAGGGCGGTCTCGTGCTTCCCGCCTACGCGCTCGCGGTTGCGGTCGTCGTCGTGCTGGCGCCGTCGGTGTCGACACGCCTCGCCGCGCTGGCCATCGCGGTCCCCGGTGTCATTCCCGCGCTCTCCTCCTGGATCGTCATGGGCTCGCCGGTGTATCCGCTGACCGTGCGCCTCGGCGGCCACCTGCTCTTTCCCGGCAACGTCCTGCTCGAGCAGCTGCTCTACGCCGGGTGGATGACGAACGACTGGGCGGCGGACGCGGCCGCCCGGGTGTTCGCCCGCATGTTCTACCCGTGGGTGCGGATGAACGCCGATTTCCTCAACCTCGGGCTGGGCCCGCTGATCGTCCTGCCGGTGGCGATTCCCGGAGTGATCGTCGCGTGCCGCAGCAAGGCGAATCGCGCCGGCGTCGCGTTCCTGCTCCTCGGCGCGCTGCTGACGATTGCATCGATAGCGGGTGGCCCGAACCGCGGACTGATTCTCTGGTGGTGGGGCCTGATGGGGCGTCTCGTCGACATCGCGGCGGCGGCGGTGGTCGTGTACGCCGCCGCGTTTCCATCGCGCGTGAGCACCTGGCTGCTCGCGGTGGCGGCGGCGGCGGGCGCGCTGGTGTCGTGGCCGCGCGGCCTCTCGGAGGTCGATCTCGTCGCGGCGCGCTACGTGCTGCCGGGGCTCGCGGCGGTGGCGGTTGGCGTGTGGCTGGCCGGCCGCGTGTTGCCCCGCCTGCGCCTGCCGCTCTACGCCGGCGGGTTGATCGTTGCGTTGACGCTATTCATCGACGCGCGCGACGCGTTCCGCTACCCGTTCTATCACGCCGCCGCCGCGTGGCAGGCCTACGACGTGCATCCGATCGACAACCGCTGGACCGCAAGCTGGCCGATCTGGCAGCGTCTCGATCAGGATCGTCCGCTCACGGTCGCGGTTACCGCGGGATGGGATGGGATCGGCCACAACTGGTACCGATACCCGCTGCTCGGACGTCGCCTGCAGAACCGCCTGATCTACCTTCCCATTACCGCTGACGGACGCATCATCGACTACGGCGGTCCTCCGCCCGACGTAGCGCTCTCCTGCGACGCCTGGCTGGCACGGGTCCTCGACTCACCGGCGGACTATCTGGTCGTGCTGCCGCCGATGCCGCCGGAGTCGGAATGGCCGACGCACCTGCCGACCGTGTTCACGAGCGAGGCACGGATCCCCCTGTTCGACGCCCGGCTCTACAGTATCCATCGCGGCGCGCGACGGCCCACCTGCGCGCCGACGCCCGCCGGCAGCTAAACCGAAAACCGGGATCTCTCGTCTAACGTTCTGAAAGGCGGCTTAACAGCAATGCGGTACTTCGATTGGGATATCTCGAGCCACGCCGAAAAGCTGGTAGCCCTGCTTCTCGTCGTGACGGTCATCGCGGTCCTCGTGTAAGACTCGCGTCATTGCACGCCCGTGGCCGCGGCCATGTAGGTCTTCCGGGCCCTGGCAGTCATCCCGGCCTTCTTCACGCGCACTTCGAGCTTGTGAATTTTCCCGTCCAGCGTCTCGGGCGAGAAGCCGAGGACGTACTGGCTGTGCAGTTCCTGCGCGACGCGCGTAAACGTCTCGTTCAGGTCGGCGCCACGCTTCAGCTCGAAGTAACCGCCGCCTGAATCCTCCGTCAGCTTCTTCAGCCCCTTGTCGGGCGCGCTCCGTACCGTGTGCTGGCCGTTGAAGTACACGCTCTGGAAGCCGACGCCGTAAATCATGATGTCTTTTTCGCGGGCGTGGTCCATCACCTTGCCGACGCCGAGCTTGCTGTCGGTGTCGTCGCCGTCGGTGAACAGCACCACGACCTTGCGCCCGTCCATCGGCTCGAGCCGCCGTACGCTTTCGTCGGCCGCGTCCCACAGCCGCGTCGGATACCCGAAATCCAGCTCGTTCTTCAGCAGGTAGATCAGCCGATCGCGGTTGTCGATGAACTCGCCCGGGTGGAACTTGATCTTGTCGTTGAACTCGCCGACCTGCGCCTTGTCCTCCGGCAGCAACCGCAGCAGGAACTGCTCGACCCCGTCCTTGAGGAAGTCCAGGTTGCCGGTCATGCTGCCGCTCGTGTCGAGCATCACGACGGTCGTGATCGGCACCGGCTTGTTCTCGAAGACGGTGATCGTCTGCGGCTTGAGGTTGTCGAGCACTTCGAAGTCGTCCTGCTCCAGATCCGGGACGAGCTGCTTCTCGGTGTTGGTGACGGTGACGTAGACCGGAACCGACAGGGTCGAGACCTTGATCTTCTGGCCCTGGCCGGCGGCGGTCACCGTGAGAGCGGCCCCGATTGCCGCGAACGCGAGGACGAGACTGCGCATAAATCTTCCTGAGGGTGCTGGCTCCCTCAAATATACCAAGCCCACTGGGTAGAATGCCCGTCATGCGGGCGCTTTACCTGGTTCTACCGGCTCTCGGCATCCTGGCCGTCGCCTACCGCTATTACAGCGCGTTCATCGCGGCGCGGGTAATGTGCCTGGACGACGCCCGACGCACGCCTGCGCACCAGCGGCCGGACGGGCAAAACTATCACGTCACCCCGAAATGGGTGCTGTTTGGCCATCATTTTGCCGCAATTGCCGGCGCCGGGCCGCTGATCGGGCCGGTGCTGGCCGCGCAGTTCGGCTACGCGCCGGGTCTCATCTGGCTGGTCGCCGGCGTCTGCCTGGCGGGCGCCGTCCACGACATGATCATCCTGTGGGCGTCGACCCGGCGCGGCGGCTGTTCGCTCGCCGACATCGCGCGCCGCGAGATCGGGCCGGTGGCCGGCACCACCGCCGCCGTCGCCATTCTCTTCATTGTCATCATCGCGCTCGCCGGTCTCGGCCTCGCGGTGGTGAACGCGCTCGAGCACAGCGCCTGGGGCACCTTCACCATCGGCATGACGATCCCGCTGGCGCTCTTCGTCGGGTGGTACATGTATCGGCTGCGTCCGGGACGGGTGGCAGAGGCGACGGTCATCGGCGTCACCGGGATGCTGCTGTGCGTGGTGCTTGGCAAGCCGCTGTCGGTGTCGCCGATCGGCCATTTTTTCGTGTTCGACCGGACGCAGTTGATCGTGCTGATGGCGGGATACGGATTTATCGCATCGGTCCTGCCGGTGTGGCTGCTGCTGGCGCCGCGCGACTATCTCAGCTCGTTCATGAAGATCGGCACGATTTCGCTGCTCGTGCTCGGCGTCATCGTCGTCAATCCGGCGATCGAGGCGCCGGCATTCTCGCGGTTCGTCGGCGGCGGCGGTCCGATCGTGCCGGGACCGCTCTTCCCGTTCGCGTTCATCACCATCGCCTGCGGGGCGATCTCCGGCTTTCACGCGCTCATCTCGTCGGGCACGACCCCGAAGATGATCGATCGCGAATCGGACATCCGGCCGATCGGCTATGGCGCGATGCTGATGGAGGGGGTGGTCGGCATCATGGCGATCATCGCCGCCTGCGCGATGGAGCCCGGCGACTATTTCGCGATCAACACGCCGCCCGCGGTGTTCGCGACGCTCGGCCTGTCCGTGACGAATCTGCCGGCGCTCCAGGCGGCGGTCCACGAAAGCGTGGTCGGGCGGACCGGCGGCGCCGTCTCGCTCGCCGTCGGCATGGCGCAGATCTTCGCCGGCATGCCCGGCATGCGCCAGTTGCTCGACTACTGGTATCACTTCGCGATCATGTTCGAGGCGCTGTTCATCCTCACGACCATCGACGCCGGCACGCGCGTGGCGCGCTTCCTGGTCGGCGAGTTCTTCGGCCGCGCCTACGCGCCGTTCGCGCGGCACGACTGGCTGCCGGGGGCGCTGCTGACGACGGGCCTGGTCGTGGCGGCGTGGGCCTACTTCATCTGGGCCGGCAGCATCTCGACGATCTGGCCGATGTTCGGCATCGCCAACCAGCTGCTGGCCTCGGTGGCGCTCGCCGTCGGTACGACGGTGATCATCAATGCCGGCCGCGCGCGCTATGCGTGGGTGACGCTCGTGCCGCTGTCGTTCGTCGCGGTCAGCACGCTCTGCGCCGGCGCGCTCAGCGTGCGCGACAATTTCTATCCGATGGCGATCGGCGCCGACGTCGGCGCGCACGTCCAGGGCTATCTGAACTCGCTGCTGACGGTGGCGATGATGGTGTGCGTGCTCGTCATTCTGGCCAGTGCGTTCGCGAGCTGGGTCGGCGTGCTGAGCGGCCGGCGGCAGCCCGTCCCGGAGCCGGCCGGCTGACGCTCGTCCCGGGGTTCGTGTCCAGTCCACAGCGCCGACGTGCTAGAATGGATATATCCAATATGGATATGTCAGAGGCGATGAAGCCGGCCGTCCTTCACATCCTGCTGGCCCTCGCCGACGGCGATCGCCACGGCTACGCCATCATGCAAGCCGTGCGGGAGCAGAGCGGCGGTGCCGTCCCGCTCAGGACAGGAACCTTCTACCGCCACCTCGCGGCGCTGATCGACGCGGGATGGATCGCCGAGGCGGCGGGCCCGCGCGGCGACGACCCGCGCCGTGGCGCCTACTACCGGCTGACGGCGCGCGGCCGCGACGCGCTTCGCGCCGAGCGCACCCGCCTGGTCGAGCTGCTGGCGGCGTTCCCATCCGGGCGGGCCATCCGCAAGAGCCACTCGTAGATGGGCGAACGCTGGGTCTCGCTGCTGCTGGCTTGCTACCCGGCCGCGTTCCGCGCCCGTTTCGGCGACGGCATGCGCGACACGCTCGCACGCGATCGCGAGCAGGCGCGCGCGCGGGGCAGGGTGGCGCTCGCCGTGTTCCGGGTTCAGTCACTGTCTGACGCACTGCGATTCGGTCTGGCCGAACGCCGGCCAAAAGGAGCCTCGATGCGGTCGTTCTTCACCGTCGATCTGCGCGATGCGCTGCGCTCGCTGCGCGCCAGCCCGGTCCTCACGCTGGTCGCCGTCGTCTCGCTGGCGCTCGGTATCGGCGCCAACGCGGCGCTCTTCTCGATCCTCAACAGCCTGATCCTCAAGACGCTGCCCGTTCACGATCCGGCGCGGCTCGTCATGATCGACGGCGGCTCGTGGACCAATCCGATCTGGGAGCAGATCCGCGAGCGCCGCCGCGATCTCTTCGAGGACGCCTTCGCGTGGTCGGCCGGGCCGGTCAACCTCGCGGTCCACGGCGAAACCGATGCCGTCGACGGCGTCTGGGCGAGCGGCAACATGTTCGACGTGCTCGGCGTGCCGGCGTTCCTCGGACGGACGTTCACCGAGGCGGACGACGTCCGTGGCGGCGGCGCCGAAGGCGCGGTCGCGGTCGTTGGCTACGGCTTCTGGCAGCGCCGCATGGGGGGATCTCCCGACGCGGTCGGCCGGCGCCTGACCGTCGACGGCATCGACGTCACCGTGATCGGCATCGCGCCGCGCGGCTTCCTCGGTCCAGACGTCGGCCGCAGCGCCGACGTCATCGTCCCGATCGGCGCACGGACCCTCGTCGCCGGGCAGTCACAGGTGCTCGAGGCCCGATCGACCTGGTGGCTGGAAATCATGGGGCGTCTGAAACCGGGCCAGACGATCGACGAGGCGGCCGCGACGCTCGACGCGGCCCGCCCGCAGATCCGGCTCGCGAGTCTGCCGGCGGCCTGGCCCGCCAAGATGCAGGCCCGCTTTCTGTCGGAGGCCTTCACACTGACGCCGTCCTCCCACGGGGACTCGTCGCTGCGACGGAGCTACACCGGTCCGCTGCAAATCGTGCTTGGCCTGGTCGGCGCCGTCCTGATCGTCGCCTGCGCCAATCTCGCCAACCTGCTGCTGGCGCGCGCCGCGTCGCGGCGCCACGAGTTGAGTGTCCGCCTCGCGCTCGGCGCGTCGCGCTTCCGCCTGGCGAAACAACTGCTGGCGGAGACGGCGATTCTCGCCGCGGCCGGCGCCGGCATCGGGCTGCTCGTCGCGCAGTGGGGCAGCGCGCTGCTGGTGCGCCAGATCGCGACGCCTTCGGCTGGCGTCACGCTGGATCTCTCCATCGACTGGCGCGTGATCGCCTTCACCACCAGCGTCGCCGCGTTGACCGCTCTCGTGTTTGGCGTGGCGCCCGCCGTCGGTTTGACGCGCCTCGCGCCGCAGGACGCGATCAAGGAACAGACCCGCACCGTCAGCGGCGATCGACGCTTCGGCCTGCGCAGCGTGCTCGTCGCCGTCCAGGTCGGCTTGTCGCTCGCCCTCGTCGTCGGCGGGCTGCTGTTCGTCCGGACGCTGACGTCGCTGTCGAGCGCGTCACTCGGGTTCAACCCCGAGGGCCTCGTCTCGATCCACGTGGACGCGCGGCGGTACGAGGGCGGCACGCGTGAAGCCAAGACGCAGCTCCTGGACCGCCTGCGAGACACCGCGGCGGCGGTTCCCGGCGTCACCAGTGCTTCGCTGTCGGTGCTGACTCCGATCGATTCGGCGCGCTGGAACACCAGCGTCGACGCCACGCCCGCCACCGCGGGTCTGACCGACCGTCAGCGCGTACCGTGGGTCAACGTCATCTCGCCGGGCTGGTTCCGCACCTACGACATGCACCTCATTGCCGGGCGCGATTTCGACGCGCGCGATACGGCCGGCGCCGAACGCGTGATGGTGGTGAACGAATCCTTCGCGCGCCGGTTCTTCGGCAAGGGTCCGGCCGTTGGCCAGCAAATCAGAGCGTCCCTCGACGGCAGCAACAACCGCCCGTATCGTATCGTCGGGATCGTGAACGACGCCGTCTACACCACGGCGCGGCGTGGATTCGAGCCGACGATCTATTCGCCAATCGCGCAGCTCGGCGACGTGCCGACGACGGCGGCCGTTACGGTGCGGGCGGCCAGCGGGCCCGGCGGCCAGCTCGCGCGCGATCTGTCGACGGCGCTCACGCAAGCCGATCCGAAAATCTCGTTCACGATTCGCCCCCTCTCCGCGCAGCTGAGCGCGTCGATCCGCCAGGAGCGCCTTGTCGCCATGCTGGCCGGCTTCTTCGGCGCGCTCGCGCTGCTGCTCGCGGCGATCGGGCTCTACGGCGTGACAGCGCACTCGGTCGCCAGCCGCCGCGCCGAGATTGGCATCCGGATGGCGCTCGGTGCCGATCCCGCCGGCGTGATCGGGCTCGTGCTGCGGCGCCTCGGCTGGCTGCTCGCCGCCGGCATTGCGCTCGGCATTGGGGCGAGCTGGTGGACGGTCGTCCTGTTCGAGAAGCTCCTGTTCGGCATGCAGCCGCGGGACCCGCTGACGTTTACGCTCGCCGCGGGCACGCTGCTCGCCGCAGGTCTGCTGGCCGGCTGGTTGCCGGCTTACCGCGCGGCGCGGATCGATCCCGTGCAGGCGCTGCGCGAGGCGTAGCCCTGCTGCGGGCGCGGGTGCGGGTTGCCGCAAGCCGAGGCGGAGACCCGCGAGGCCGGAAGCCGGGAAGAGCGTCAGCGTGACTTCAGCGCGCGCTCAATCGCCGGCGCGATCGCGTCGGCCATGCGGTGGTAGCCGGCGGCGTCGGGGTGCAGGCCGTCCGGCGAACTCGCCAGGCGGTCGGGATCGCCCGGCGCCGCGACAGCGGCGCGCGTGTCGGCGAACGTGACGACACCGCCGTCGGCCTGAGCGCGGATCCAGGCGTTGACGTCCTGCATGCGCGCGTTCTGATCGGGCGTCGCGGTGTTGTAGGGGATGATCGTCCCGGCGACGACGGCGATGCCGGCGGCGCGGGCGCGACGATACATCGCGGCGAGCTGGTCCTTGACGTCCTGCGCAGGACGCCCCTGATACACGTCGTTCACGCCGGCGACGATCACGACGACGGCCGGCTTCTTCGCGATGACGTCCTCGTCGAGGCGCGCCGCGATGGCGTCGCTTCGCTGCGCGTTGACGCCCTGGTTGATTACGTCCCAGCCGGGATGCGTCTTCATCAGCCAATAGGCGTACTGGCTGGTGACGTCGCCGCTGCCATCGGGTGGCATCTCCCGCGGCGACTTGAACGCCGGCGTCCCGGCCGTCGTCGAGTCGCCCATCGCGACGATGCGAACCCGCGCCGGTGTCTGCCATAGCGCGGTCATCATCAGCACGCTGACAATCATGCCCTGACCCGCCATCCGCGCCGTCATTCGTCAGTGAGCAGGCGGAGGATTTCCGCGAGGTGCGGGTTGTGGGAATCGCGCGCCAGCAGGTCGCGCGCCCGATCGGCGGCGTTGCGGCCGGCGAAGTCGCGCGCCGTCGGATCGCCGCCGGCGACGAGGACGGCGCGGAGCGTCTCGGGATCGCCCGACATTGCCGCCTTCATCACCAGCGTGACGCCGCGGTCGTCGCGGGCGCGGGGATCGGCGCCGGCGGCGAGCAGGGCGCGTACGGTGGCCGCGTCGCCGCGGGCGAGCGCAGCCTCGAGCCCGTCGTCTTTACCGCGCACCTCGCGCGCCGGATCAGCGCTCACGTAGCGCGCCACGCCGGACACGTCGTCGATCCGCTTCTCGATTTCTTTCAGGGCCGCAGGGCCGCTGACGTAGTCCTTGATCCGCTTGTGGCGGTTGCCGATCGCGACCTCGGTGTACGTCGTCGGATGATCGGTTATCAGCGCGGTGTACTCGTCCTTCATCTCGAAGAAGCCGGCCTTCTCGATCTCCGCCGCCAGGGCGCGAACGGCCGCCCTGTCGATGCGCCACTCGTGCGCGCCGTCGACACGCACGAACTGCCGCCCGTCGTAGGTGACGCGGCCGTCGTCGGCGATCGTCACCGTGTAGACCGGGCACCTGCCGAAACAGGGCGTCCGCTCGAGCGTGATGCGCACCGTCTCCTGTGCGAAGGCCGGCCCGGCCGAGAGCGCGGCCAGCAGCGCAACGGCCGATGTCTTCATTTGAGGAGTGCCGTGGACGGTCCGCGCTCGGCCTGCAGCGTCTTGGCGACCTTTTCGGCCTCGCCGAGCACGCGCAGGATGTTCTCACCCAGGATCTTCTTCACGTCGCCGTCGCTGTAGCCGCGCTTGAGCAGTTCGGCCGTCAGGTTCGGATAGGTCGACACGTTGTCGAGCCCGGGAATCGTCTGCGTGATGCCGTCGAAGTCGCTGCCGATGCCGATGTGATCGATGCCCGCCACCTTGCGGATGTGATCGACGTGGTCGGCGACCTCGGCGACGGTTGCCTGCGGCATCGGGTGCGCGGTGGTCCACGCGTCGACGCCGGCTTTCACGGCGGCCGCGTCGCCCGGGTGCGCCGCCTTCAGGCGGTCCTGCTCCGCGGTCTGCCGGGTGTTCCAGTCGTTCACCTGCGGCGAGACGAAGCCCGGCACGAACGTCACCATGATGACGCCGCCGTTCTTCGGCAGCTGCCGCAGGATGTCGTCGGGGACGTTCCTGATGTGATCGTTCAGCGCGCGCGCATCGGAGTGCGAGAAAATCACCGGCGCCCTGGTCACCCGCAGCGCCGACGCCATCGTCTCCGGCGAGACGTGGCTGAGATCGACGAGCATGCCCAGGCGGTTCATCTCGCGGACCACCTCCTCGCCGAACGGCGTCAGGCCGTGGTGTTCGGCCGGGCCGTTGGCCGAGTCGGCCCACGGCGTGTTCGCGGTGTGGGTGAGCGTCATGTAGCGCGCGCCGAGCCGGTAGAACATGCGCAGCGCGCCCAGCGAGTTGTCGATCGAGTGACCGCCCTCCATGCCGATGAGCGAGGCGATCTTGCCGCCCGCGTGGATCCGCTCGACGTCGGCGGCCGTCAGCGCCAGCTCGAAGGCCTCGGGATACTTCTGCATCATCCGGTGGACGATGTCGATCTGCGCCAGCGTGGCGGTGACGGCGGCCTGGCCCTGCAGCTCGACCGGCACGTACACCGACCAGAACTGGCCGCCGACGCCGCCGGCTTTCAGCCGCGGGATGTCGGTCATGATCGAGGGCTGCGGCGTCCGGATGTCGAGGGTCTCGAGGCTGCCGGCGGGATCGTGCTCCCGCAGCGCCATCGGATAGTCGTTGTGGCCGTCGATGAGCAGCGAGTGCGCGTGGAGCGCTCTGGCGCGCGCGAGATAGTCGGGCTGCGCGGGGGCGACGGTCATGCCGAGCGCCACCACGCCGACGAAGCTGAAGGCACGAAGCATGTCCTCACTATAGTTGGGGGTAATGCCGATTTGACCGCTGTGAGATTGAGCCGTAAGATTTTCGCGCATTCGCACCGATGGCAGCCAAAGCGCCGACCACCGTCGAGATCGTCTGGACCCGCGAGCTCGTGTTCGAGGGCACCTCCGGCGACACGTCGATGATCCTCGACAGCGCCGGCCAGGCCGGCCCCTCGCCGGTGCAGGCGCTGATCTTCGCGCTCGCCGGCTGCATGGGAATGGACGTCGTCTACATCCTGCAGAAGGGGCGGCACGAGCTGCGCGGCCTCAGGGTGTCGGTCGTCGCCGATCGCGCCCAGACCGACCCGCACCGCGTCACCGCGGTCACGGTCGATTTCGCCGTCACCGGCCAGGTGCCCAGGGAACAGGTGCAGCGCGCCATCGAACTCTCGCACGACAAATACTGCTCCGTCTGGCACTCGATGCGCCAGGACATCGCCGTTCAGACCCGATTCTCCGTTGCGGAGTAGCGGAGCGGCATGATGGCGCCGGTCGGACGCCGCACCTACCTCGACGCGCTGCGGGGCGTGGCGGTACTCGTCATGATCGAGGCACACGTCATCGACTCGTGGACGCGCGCCGCCGACCATCAGACGCACGCGTTCCGGCAGTCGCTGGTGCTCGGCGGCTTTGGCGCGCCGCTCTTCCTCTTCCTGGCCGGCGTGGCCGTGGCGCTGTCGGCCGGATCGAAAGCCCGCCGTCTGGCCGATATAGGCGCCGCGACACGCGCCGTGCAGAAGCGCGGCCTGCAGATCTTCCTGCTGGCGTTCCTCTTCCGGTTCCAGTCGTACATCCTCAGCCACGGCGAGTTGTGGACCCTGCTGAAGATCGACATCCTGAACGTGATGGGCCTGTCGATTGTCGGGTCGGCCACGATCTGGGGCTCGGTGCGCTCACCGCGTGCCCGCCTCATCGCCTTTGCTGCGGCGACGGCCGGCTTCGTGTGGCTCGCGCCGGGAATCCGGGCGCTCGAGGTCCTGGGCCCCTTGCCAGACTGGGTCGAGGGCTACCTCCGGCCGATTCCCGGGCTCTCGAACTTCACGATTCTTCCCTGGACGGCGTTCGTAACGGCGGGTGCCATGACCGGTGTGCTGCTCGACGAGGCGCGTGTCACGGCGGCCGACCGCCGGGTCACGGTTGGCCTGGCTGTCACGGGACTGCTGCTGGCGGTCGTCGCCTGGCGATGCTCGTTCCTGCCGCCGCTCGACCCCCGGTCGCGCTTCTGGTCGACGTCGGCCAGCTTTTTCTTCATCCGGCTGGGCCTGATGGTGGCGTCGGTCGGGGCTGTCGCGCTGTGGGAGCGGCGGCCCACCGCGGGCCGGCGCTGGAGCCCGTTGCAGGTGCTCGGGCGCAGTTCCCTCTTCATTTACTGGATTCACGTCGAGATGGTCTACGGCCTGATCTCGCTGCCGCTTCATGGGGCATTTACCCTCGCTGGCGCATGGGCCGCCCTCGGCGCCTTCTGCCTCCTGATGCTGGGAGTGGCGGTGGCGAAGGATTGGATGTCAGATAAATTCAATAGGTCCAGCAATTTACGTGGTAGCCTGAGCCGCGCCGCTCAGCCCTTGATGTTCTAGCGCCGACGCAATATAAAACACCAGACACTGGAGGCCTATTGATCAGCGTCGCAGCCATCCGGATGCAGCAGTTCGGGGTGCAGTTCTACCAAGCCTCGCTTTCGGCCAACGACATCGACAAGCTCGTCCGCTTCGAGGTGCTCGACTACGGTGAGCAGGCGCAGCCCGTCCGCGGCGGCCGGAAGAAGAACCCGCCGGCGCCCTCCAAGGTCAACTGGGATCTGCTCGAGAAGCGCATCGCCTCGAGCGACAAGGCCTACCAGCGCGCGATCATCCGCCGCAAGATAGACGAGCTCGTGGCCTACTACGAGCAGTGCCGGCAGGCGCGCGACCTGCCGTCGATCGCCGGCGCGGTCATCATCTCGTGTGACGAGGCGCTCAAGTTCGAGCCGGTCGCCGAGGATTCGCCGCTCGGCACGCTGAAAGTGCCGGAGCGTGAAGGCATCCTGCGCGCCATCGACGGGCAGCATCGCCTCCTCGCGCTGCACGCCGATATCGATCGCATCCGCGCCGACAAGTTCGCCGTCCCGGCGATCATCTTCGACCGCCTGCCTGAGGACCACGTCGTCCAGATGTTCGTGACGATCAACGCCAAGCACACGCGGCTGAACGCGTCGCACCTCGTGTCGCTCTCGGGACGGCAGCTCTATCGCGACGACAACCTCGCCGCCGCGCACGACGTCGTCCGCGCGCTGAACGACCGTGAAGACTCGCCGCTGTACGGCGAGATCAAGCTGCTCGGCGTGGGGACGGGGCGCGTGGCACAGGCGCCGCTCGCGCAGGAACTCAAGAAGCTGTTCGCCGCCGACGCCTTCGGCCAGGGGCGCAAGGGGGACCAGTTTCGCGAAGACGGCAAGAAGTTCTTCGTCAACTACCTCAAACAGATCGCGCAGGTGTTCGGGGCCGCCTGGAACGGCCGCAAGTACAGCATCAAGAGCGCGACCGCGCTGCGCGCATTCATGAAGGTGGCTCCCGACGTCGTGCGGCGGCTCGACCAGGAGCACGCGGACCGGACGGACTTCCGCGCCATCGGCCGCGTGATTTCACCGTGGGGCCGCCGCATCGGCGACCTGCGTTTCGAGACCGAAGGCGCCTGGAAGCGCGGCGGGACGACGGTCGATTCCCTGGTCAAGGAGCTGCGGCTGGCGCTGCAGTACCCGGAGGGAACCTCGGTGTGATTTGGAAATGTGGAGATGCACATTCCCACATAAAAAAGGGGCCCCACGATCTTCTGTGAGGCCCCACGGGATTTGCGGGCGACCCGGCTCCCCAGCAACTCACGGCTCCCTGCCGTAAATATTCAGGCCGCTCGCATCCCCTTAGAAGGCAAGCGGTGTACCTGCGGATTTCCTGAGGATTTTCGGTGTCTGCGGTTCGGCCGGCAACAGTTTTCGCGGGCCGATTACAGAATTGGCGAGCCGCGCCGTCGGACGGGCGCCTGATACGGGCGCGGCGTGTCGACCCTGTGAGGCCCGATGTTCATTGTCCGAAGGATGATGCCGCTGGCGGACGATCAGGTCGGCGAGCTGCGCGCCCACGTCGAACGGCACGGCTTTCATCTCGTCGACGCGGATCCCGACGATGCGATCCGGGCGAAGTACGGGAAGCTGGCGCGCCTGCAGGTGACGGGACCCGTCCAGAAGGCGTTCCGCACGCCGATCGACGACCCCCGAGCACGGGCGATCGTGGCGGCGCCCACGCGGACGTTCGGAGAGCCGCCCGTGCAGCTGCGGACTCTCGGTGGCACGGTGCCGATCGCGCCCTTCATCGACGCGCTCGGCTGTCCCGCGCTGCTATTGCCGACGGTCAACTTCGACAACAACCAGCACGAAGAGAACGAGAACCTGCGTCTCGGCACCTTCTTCGACAGCATCGTCACGATCGCCGCGGTCCCCAGGCAATGATCATCGACATCAATTGCGACATGGGGGAGTCGTTCGGGCCGTGGAGGATGGGCGCCGACGAGCAGGTGATGCCGCACATCACATCCGCCAACGTCGCGTGCGGCGCACATGCGGGCGACCCGACGGTGATGCGCCGGACGATGCGGCTGGCGCGGGCGTCCGGGGTCGCGGTCGGCGCGCACCCGGGGTTCGCTGACCTTGTGGGGTTCGGGCGCCGCGAGATGCAGGTGGATCCCGCCGAGCTCGAGGACTCCCTCATCGCGCAGATCGGCGCGGCGGCCGCGATCGCGAAAGCGGAAGGCGCCGTCCTGCAGCACGTCAAGGCGCATGGGGCTCTCTACAACATGGCGGCGCGCGAGGCGCCGCTGGCGGCGGCGGTCGCGCGCGCCATTCGGGCCTGTGACCCCTCGCTGGTCATGTTCGGCCTTCCGAATTCGCGGCTGCTCGACGCCGGACGCGCAGCCGGGCTCCGCGTCGCGGCGGAGGGCTTTGCCGACCGGAGCTACGAGGCGGACGGGTCGTTGACGCCGCGTTCGCACCCGAACGCCGTCATCCACGAGACCGACGCCGTGGTCGCACGCGCGCTACGCATGGTGCGCGACGGCGTCGTGTTGACCGCCGGGGGGGACGCGGTTGCGCTGCAGGTGCAGACGATCTGTGTGCACGGCGATACGCCCGGCGCCGCGCAGCTGGCGGCGCGTCTCGGGGCGGCGCTTGGCGAGGCGGGAGTGCGGGTGCAGCCGATCGGCTCGTGGCTGTGAGCTGGTGGCACGACGCGGACGTCGACGCCTGGCGCGCGCTCGCCGCCGGCATGGTCGGGTGGATGCTCGACGCCTTCGACGTGATGCTGTTCGCGCTCGTGCTGCCGAGCCTGAGCGCCGAGCTGCACATCACCAACGCCGAGAGCGGCATGCTCGGCTCGGTGATGCTGGTGGCGGCCGCCGCCGGCGGCGTGGCGTCCGGCCGCCTCGCCGATCGCTACGGCCGCACGCGCGTGCTCATGTCGAGCATCGCGCTGTACTCCGTCTTCACGTGTCTCTGCGGCGTCGCCACCACGCTTGCGCAATTCGTCTGGCTCCGCGTCTTTCTCGGCATCGGCATGGGCGGCGTCTGGGCCAGCGGCGCGGCGCTCGTCTCGGAATCGTGGCCGGCATCGAGCCGTGGCCGCGCGCTCGGCCTGATGCAGAGCGGGTGGGCCATCGGCTACGGGCTGGCGGTGTTCGTCGCCGGTATCGTGCAGCCGCGCTACGGCTGGCGGGCGGTGTTCTTCGTCGGTATCGTGCCGGCGCTCTTTGCCTTGTGGATCCAGCGCCGCGTACGGGAGCCGGAGATCTGGCGCCGCGCCGCCGCGGAGGCGCCAACCGAAACCGGGTTCGCCCGGCTGTTCACGGGCGACGTCGCGGCGCTGACGATCGTGCTCACGCTGATGAACGCGTGCACGCTGTTCGGATGGTGGGGCTTCAACCTCTGGCTGCCGAGTTATCTCAAGTCGGCTCCGGCGCGAGGCGGCGCAGGCCTCACCGGCGCCGCCACGACCGGGTACCTGCTGCTCATGCAGGCGGGCATGTGGGTCGGCTACGTCACGTTCGGCTTCGTCAGCGATCGGATTGGCCGCAAGACGAGCTACGTGGCCTATCTGCTGTCGGCGGCGGTGCTGCTCGGCCTCTACGTGTCGATCCGGCAGCCGATGGTGCTGCTGGCGCTCGGTCCGTTCGTCGCGTTCGCCGCGACGGGCTACTTCAGCGGCTTCGGCGCGGTGACGGCAGAGATCTATCCGACCCGCATTCGCGCGACCGCGCAGGGATTCACCTACAACATCGGCCGCGTGGCCAGCGCCGCGGCTCCCTACCTCGTCGGCACGCTCGCCGACACGCACGGGTTCGGCGCGGCGCTCCTCGTCTGCTCCGCGGCGTTCGCGATCGCGGCGATCTTCTGGGCATGGATTCCGGAGACGCGCGGGCGGACGCTCGCGTAGAGCCCATTCCAGGTACGGAGCGGGACAGCACGTGAGCGCAGAGGAGTCCCGCTGGCACCCCCTGCCGCCCGCCGCCTCGCGGATCTATACTGTCGCTCGATGCTGAAGGGTTCGAAAGCCGTCGTCGTCCAGAAGGTCCAGCCGGTCAGCATCCACGGCCAAATTTCCTACGACGTCTACTACCTCGAGCCCGACGATTCGCAGGCGCAGGTGCGGCTGGCGCGCGTCGGCAAGGAGTCGATGCCGATGGGGCTGGAGTCTGGCGACGCAGTCGAACTCCACTACGTCGTCGGCGTGGTCACGCACATTACGAAGCGGTAGACCCGCGGGGCGGCGCCCCGGCGATCCACGGCCGGGGCTTGCGCTACACTAGGAGCTGCTTCCCGCCTCCGTTGTCAGGAGTTCCAGTCATGTTTTTCTCGAGAGTTGCCGCCGTGGCGGTGCTGCTGTCCGTACCGCTGTTGGCGCAAGCTCCTGCGGCGAAGAGCCAGGCGCCGGCCGCGGCGGCGGCGCTGCCCGATGCGCGGACGATTGTCGACCGTCACATCAAGGCCGTCGGCGGCCGCCAGGCGGTGCTCGCGCACAAGTCGATGCATGCGACCGGCACGCTCTCGATTCCGGCGTCCGGCATCAGTGGCCCGGTCGACATCTACGGCGCCGCGCCCGACAGCGTGCTCGTCCGCACGTCGGTGCAGGGAATCGGCGAAATCATCGACGGGTTCGACGGGACGCATGGCTGGTCGATCAGTCCGATGACCGGTCCGACGCTGAAGGCCGGCAAGGAGCTGGAGCAGACGAAGCTCGACGCCGACTTCTACAGCGAGCTGCGCGATCCGAAGAAGTACACGCTGAAGACCGTCGAGAAGACCACCTACGACGGGCGCGACTGCTACAAGATCAGCGTCAAGCGGATCGACGGCAGCGAGGATTTCGATTTCTACGACGTCGCCACCGGGCTGCGCGCCGGCAGCATCAACACCCGCGAAACGCAGATGGGCACGATGACGGTCTCGAACGTCGAGAGCGGCTACAAGAAGTTCGGGGCGCTGACGCAGGCGACGGTACTGACGCAGAAGATCATGGGCGTCGAGCAGAGGATCACCATCGAGACGGTCGAGTACGACAAGGTCGACAGCTCCATGTTCGAGCCGCCCGCCGCGATCAAGGCGCTGATCAAGTGACACGACGTCTCGCCGCGGTCCTCGTCCTGGCTGCCGCGGCGGCGGTGCAGGGTCCCGCGGCCGGGCTCGCCGCGGCCCAGGCGTACAAGGCGGCGGAGACCTTCGACGCCGTCTGGACGATCGTTCGCACTACTCATTTCGATCCGGCCTTCGACGTCGCCGGGTGGGATCGGGCCAGGACCGAACTGCGCCCGAAAGCGATCGCCGCGTCCACGCCCGGCGAGCTGCGCGGAGTGCTGCGCGAGATGCTCGGACGTCTCGGTCTCTCGCATTTCGCGGTGATCCCGGCGACTCCCGACGCGCCGAACGACCACGTCGATCTCTCGGCCGAACCCGGCCTCGACACCCGTCTCATCGACCGGCAGCTGGTCGTGTCTTCCGTTGAGGCCGAAGGGGGCGCCGCCGCTGCCGGCGTCCACACCGGTTGGATCGTCGACGCGATCGACGGCACGCCGGCCGCCACCCTGCTGCAGCCGCTCACCGATGCGATGCCGCCGCGCATCGCGCAGGTCGAGGCGTGGCGACAGGCGGTGACGCACCTGCGCGGTCCCTATGATTCACGCGTCAACGTCACCTTCACCGACGGCGCCGGCGTCGAGACGACCAAGTCGATCGCCCGCGGCGGCGAGCGCGGCGAGCCGGTCACCGTCGGCAGCCTGCCGACCATGTTCGTGCGGGTCACCGCGACGCTGCAGCCGACGCCGGGCGGCCACCAGGCGGGCGTGATTGCCTTCAACGTCTGGATGGCGGCGGTCGATCGAGAATTCCAGCGCGCGATCGATCGCTTCCGCCATGCCGACGGCATGGTCATCGACCTGCGCGGCAACCCCGGCGGGCTCGCGGCGATGGTGATGGGCATCGCCGGACACTTCACGCCGAACCGCGACACGCTCGGCGTGATGCGGACGAAAGAGAGCGAGCTGCGCTTCAACGCGAACCCGCGCCTGGTGAACGCCGAAGGGCAGCGCGTCCAACCCTACGACGGTCCCGTCGCGATTCTCGTGGACGGCATGACCGGCAGCGCGTCGGAATGCTTCGCCGGCGGCATGCAGTCGCTCGGCCGCGCGCGCGTCTTCGGACAGACGTCGATGGGGCAGGCGCTGCCGGCGCTCTTCGACAAGCTGCCGAACGGCGACGTGCTGATTCACGCGTGGGGAGACTTCGTCACCGGTACCGGCGTGCGGATCGAAGGCAGAGGGGTCGTGCCCGACGTGCCCGTGGCACTGACGCGCGCGTCGCTGCTCGCCGGACGCGACGCGACGCTCGACGCGGCGCTGGCGTGGATCGACACCGCCGGGCGCCGCTGATCGCCGTGGACCTGCAAATGATCCGGGTCGGATCGGCGAGTCCTGTTCTCGAACGTGAACGAGCGCGCTCGTGTTTTGGGTCGGTGCCGCGGTTTGCGCTTGGCGGGGCGCGTCTGTTAGACTTTGACCAACACCTGCTGACGGTCGCGTCATCCCAAGCTTTTCTTCAGGACAATTCGGGGGAGTACATGGAGCAGCGCAGGCTGCGTCTCGGTGACATTCTGGACGATTACTGTCCGCGTGAACGCCGCGTGACCAATCACGCCGTCGTCGCGATGGTCGAGGAAGACGTCAAGCAGACGCGCTGCAGCACCTGCGACGCGGAACACGTCTACAAAGGCGGCAAGGCGCCACGCCGGAGGAAAGCCGAGACGCCAGGCAAGCTCTATAAGCAGGTGCTCGCCGGGCTCACCGACGACCCGACGGCTCACCTTTCTTCCTCCCTTCCCCACGAACTCGAAGACCCCGAAGACGCCGCAGACCCCGCAAGCGTCGACGAGACGCTCGACGCCGAACCCGACCACGAAGGCGCGCCGATCGAAGTGGTGGCGGATGTCATCGAGCACGCGCCTTCCCCATCGGACGCCGAAGAGATTCCCGGCGACATGGAGGACGAGCCGCAGCCGGTGTTTCCCGATGACGGCCCCGTCCACCGGCCGTTGATACGCGCGCAGCTTCCGCGGGTGGAAGGGGTCAAACCCGAGCGTCAGCTGCCCGACTTCACGATGCGGCAGGCGGCCGGCCGCAGCAACGGTAACCCGCGCAACCAGGCCGGCCAACACACCGGCAATCGCTTCGGTCGCGGCCCGCAGCGTGGCCCCGGCGGTCGCGGCGGCAGTCAGGGCTTCGGCCGGGCAGGCCAGAGTCAACGCAACCGGCGCGGGCGCTGATCCGCGCGCCGCTGCCCTCGCGTCGAGGATCCTTCGCATGTCGAGCTCACAGTCGATGGCCTCTCTCGAAGGCAAGACCGGCCTCGTCGTCGGTGTCGCCAACAAGCGTTCGATCGCATGGGCGATCGCCAAGCGGGCGTCCGAAGCCGGCGCGAAGCTCGCGATCACCTATCAGGGGGAGCGGCTCGGCGAGAACGTGCGCGATCTCGCCGAAGGGCTTCCCGATCCGCTGCTGCTGCCGCTCGACGTTCGAGACGACGCGCAGATGGCCGCCGTGTTCGAGGGCATCGATCAGCAGTTCGGCGGCCTGGACTTCGTCGTCCACGGTGCGGCCTACGCGCCTCCTCACGAACTGTCGAGCCCGTTCTCGCAGACCAGCCGCGAAGGCTTCGGCATGGCCCTCGACATCAGCGCCTATTCGCTGATCGCGCTCGCGCGCGGCGCCCTGCCGCTGATGGAGCGGCAGGGCGGCGGCAGCATCGTCACGCTGACGTATCTCGGCAGCGACCGCGTCTTCACCAACTACAACGTGATGGGGGTGGCCAAGGCGGCGCTCGAGGCGACCGTGCGATACCTGGCGGCCGATCTGGGTCCGAAGAACATCCGCGTCAACGCCATCTCGGCCGGCCCGGTCAAGACGCTCGCCGCGTCCGGCGTCTCGGGCTTCTCGAGCATCCTGCAGGTCTACCGCGATCGCGCACCCTTGCGCCGCACCGTCGACACCGCCGAGATCGCCGACGCCGCGCTGTTCCTGTTGAGCGACGCCGGCCGCGCCGTCACCGCGGAAGTGCTGATGGTCGACGGTGGTTATCACGCAACCGGCATGTAGACCGCAGAACGCCGAAGGCAGGGGATGAGGCTGCCGGCGTTCGTCCTCGTCGCGCTGCTCACTTCCGGCTGCGCGCCTCACCAGCCGTCCGACGACCTTACTATTTCCACCGAGGTGAAGATCGCACTCCTCGCCGATCGCGAGCTCGGACTCCTGCGCCTTCAGGCGACGACGCTCAACGGCGTGGTGACGCTCTCCGGCGCCGTGCCGTCGCAGACCGACGTCGATCGCGCAGTGGCGGCGGCGAAACGCGTGGCCGGCGTGCACGCGGTGAAGTCGGAGCTGAAGGTCGGCGGCTGACAGCCAACCGCCACTGCTCACGGCCTCCTGCTCACCACCCACTCTTCGATAAACTGAATCCGTGAACGCGCGCGTTCTGTCGAACGACAGCGAGACGCCGACAACCCGCCGGATCCGGATTGCGCTCGACGGGGAGCCCTTCATCTACCGTTCCGGTCAGGCGGCGACGCTCTCGGCCGGCGGCGCAACGGCCCCCTACTCGATCGCCTCGACTCCCGGCGAGACCCGGCGCCACGGCTGGGTCGAGTTCCTGGTGAAGGTAGACGGGACGAACCGCTTCGGCGCGATCGTCGAGAGCCTGGCTCCCGGCGCGCCGGTGGCCCTGAACGGGCCGATCGGCGCGTTCACGCTGGAGCGGGCCCCCGACGGGGGACCGCTGTTGTTCGTCGCCGGTGGAACCGGCATCGTCCCCTTGCGCTCGATGATTCGAGACGCCATCGATGGCGGCCGCCGTGGAAGGCTTGCACTCGTCTACTCGAATCGCGCGCCGGCGGAGTTCGCCTACCTCGATGAGCTGAACCAGCTGGCGGCGGACGGCCGCCTGACGCTGACGCTGACGCTGACCGGGAACGCCGATGACTGGACCCACGCGCGCGGCCGCGCCGGCATCTCTCACCTGGCCGAAGTCGTCGTGCCGACGACGACCGCCTTCATCTGCGGTCCGCCCGCCATGGTCGTCGAGTTGCCGCGGGCGCTCGAGTCACTCGGCCTGACCCGCGACCGCATCGTCACCGAGAGCTGGTAGCGAGGAGGAGACGCGCGGCGGCGGGCCGAGTGCTACAGGATGCCGGCGGCGGCGCGCTGGATGTCGACGTCGCTCAAATCGGCGTAGCCGGCTGGGGGCACCAGGGCGGCGGGTGGGCTGCTGTCGCGCCCAGGCCGCCGCTTCCGTCCCGACTTGTCCTGATACATGCGGCTGTCGGCGGTCGCCAGCAGCGCTTCGTACGACTCGCCATCCTGCGGGAACACCGCCGCCCCGATGCTGATCCCGAGCTGCAGGCGCTTGCCGGGTCGCGCCTCGAAGTACACCTCGTCGATCCCCTTCTGCAGTTCCTGGCGCTTGTGCTCCGCCTCGTCGGCGCCGCAGCCCGAGAGCACGACGATGAACTCGTCGCCCGCGTAGCGGACGCAGATGTCGTAGGGGCGGATCGCGGCGCGCAGCACGCGCGCCACTTCGCACAGCGCCCGGTCGCCGACGTGGTGACCGTGGTTGTCGTTGATCTCCTTGAAGCTGTCGAGGTCCATGACCATCAGCGAGACCTCCGACTTGAGGCGCTCGGCGCGCGCCAGCTCGCGCGTCAGGTGCATGAACAGGAAGCGGGTGTTGGGAAGACCGGTCAGCGGATCGGTCAGCGAATCTTCCTGCGTCTGCTCGAAGAGCATCGAGTTGTTGATGACGGCGGCGGCCTGCTCCGAGACGCGGTCGAGCAGCCGGCGGTGGTCGTCGCGATAGAACGCGGCGTCGGTGTGATAGACCGACAGCGTGCCGATGAACCGCTCGTTGAACATCAGCGGGCAGACCAGCGCGGATTGCAGCGTCGTCGAAAGATGGCTGAGCCCGGCGGCCTCGAGGTCGGCGCTCGGACGCGCGTTGACCAGCGGTCGGCGGTTGCGGGCCACCCAGCCGGTCAGCCCTTCGCCGGTGTGCACGGCGATCTGCTGGATGACCTCGGCGTCGGTTCCGGTCGCGAAGCGGCAGCGCAGCGTCTCTGTTTCTTCGTCGAAGAGGAAGAGGGCGGCGCAGGCGAACGGCACGAGGTTGGTCAGCTTCGCCGAAATGAGCGCCATCGTGTCGGACACGCCCAGGCTGGTGCCCATGGCCTGCGCGATCTCGTAGAGCGCGTAGATCTCGCGGTGGGCGAGGGCGATATCCTCGAAGACGTTCTTCTTGGAGAGCTCGGGCGCGAGACCGGTCGCCGGCTGACCCTGCGGCGGCTGCTCTTCCGGCGCCGTGCGCCGGACCTGCTGATCGAGCTGCAGCGCCTCTTCCTGAAGCCGCGGCAGCAGTTCCGTGAAGAGCGCGACGACCTGCGGGTCGAGCCCTTTGCCCGCTTCCTGCTGCAGCAGCCCGATGGCCGCTTCGGCGCTCATCGCCTTGTGGTACGGCCGCTCGGCCATCAGCGCGTCGAAGTAGTCGACGACCGACAGGATACGCGCGCCGAGCGGAATTTCTTCCCCCTTCAACCCGACCGGGTAGCCCTTTCCGTCCCAGCGCTCGTGATGGCTGAGGATCAGCGGCGCCACCGGATACGGGAACGGCACCGAGCTCACGATGTCGGCGCCGACTTTCGGGTGTGCGCGGATCTTCTGGAATTCCTCCGGGGTGAGCGGACCAGGCTTCGACAGGATGTGTTCTGGCACGGCCAGCTTACCGATGTCGTGCAGCAGCGCCGCCGTCTTCACACCCTGGATCTCGTTCTCGTTCATGCCGAGGCCGCGCGCGAGCGCCGCCGCGTAGAGCTGCACCCGGCGGATGTGGAGCTGGCTGGTCTGGTCCTTCGCGTCGATGGCGAGCGCGAGCGCTTCGATCGTCGCGAGGTGGAGGTCCGCCATTTCCTGCGTGTGGCGGCGCTCGTCCTCGACGCGTCCGAGATACACCTTGTAGCTCTTGTAGGTCAGGTAGATCGGGAACGCCGCGAGCGCCAGGACCCAGATCGCCCAGGTGCTCTGCAGGCCCATCAGGAACGCCGCCAGTCCGGCCGCGGCGGCGCCGACGAAGTAGCTCGGCGCGCTCCACAGGAAGTTCTCGTGCCACACCTTCAGCAGCGGCTGGCGCATCGAGAGCGCGATCGCCGTCGCGACGGTGAAGGTGTTGAACACGAAGTAGGCCGTCGCCGCGCCGATGAGCGGCTTGGCGATTTCCAGGCTCTGAATGACACCGGCGTGCCCGCCCATCCAGTGATAGACGACGCCGGCTGCCTGCACCGTGATCACCAGGCACGCCATGCTGAAGAGCGTGCGGTGGATCGGGTTGCGCTCCTTGATCCGGAACGTGCACTGGCTGAACGCGCTCGCCGCCGCCACCACCATCGTTTCGTTCGGCCCGAGGAGGAGCAGGGCGGCGAAGTCGACCGCGTACGACACCGACATCGTCGACGAGCGCCGCGCCAGCGGCAGGTTGACCTTGAACACCGACGTGATCGACGAGAGCAGCAGCAGCGTCAGGAACAGCAGCGGACTTCCCATCAGTCGAAACGGGAAGAACGCGGCAAACAGCACCGCGCCAATCGCGATGATGGCACCGACGTAGATGCGGGCGGCGAGCGGGAGCGCCTTCATCTCAGCGATCCGTTCGCGGGGGTGACCCGGCGCGGCCGGGGTCCGGCTGGCGGGGCGGTCCAGAGGACGTCGTCGACCTCGTCCGCGGTCCCCCAGACGATGTTGTCGGATTCGCCGGATGCCGACGTGGCACCGACAGTCCTGCCCGCGTTAGAGTTCGTGGCCGCTCCGAGATCGTTGCTGCCGCCACCCTCCTCCGTTCCCTCGACACCGACTGTCCCCCAGAGGGCCCCCGTTGCCCAGACGGGCGCGGTGTCGATGAGGGTGCGGCCGGCAAGCAGATGGTTGCCCCAGATCACGTGGCCGCTCCACGGCGTCGGATCCGTATGCGTCGTGGAGGCATCGAACGTGCCCCCCGCGGCCAGCGACTGAGCCAATTCCACGGCACCGCGTGCGTTCAGGAATCCCGCTCCCTCGGTGAGCTCGTCGTAACCGGCGCGGCTCTCGGCCGTGAACTGCAGCACCGCTTTCACCTGGTTCGGCGTCAGCGTCGGATTGGCCTCCAGCATCAGCGCAATCGTGCCGCTGACGACCGGCGAGGCCATGCTGGTGCCGCTCAACGACAGATACGGCTCGGTCGCAGTCGGGACCGTGCCCCACAGCCGCATCAGCGGCTTGGTCGTGTAGAGCGTGCTGCCTGCTTCCGCGAGCGACTCGATGCCGACGCCGGGCGCGACCAGATCGGGCTTGGACTGGAGGTCGATCGCGCCCGGCCCGCGCGAGCTGAACGGGGCGACCGTGTCGTCGGAGCGGTCGGCCGTGCCGTTTTCGCTCGACGCGCCGACCGTGATCACCCAGGGGGCGTTCCCCGGCGCGCCGATGCCGCCGTATTGCGGCGACCCATCTGCCGCTTTTCCAAGATTGCCTGCCGCCGACACCACCACGAGGCCGGCCTCGACCGCGCGCCTGGCAGCCAGCGTCAGCGGGTCGGTCGTGTACGACTCGTAGACGCCGGCGGCGACCGACAGGTTGACGATGCGCAGGTGCAGCGCGTCCTTGTTGGCGATCGCGTAGTCGATCGCGGCGATCACGTTGCTGATGTAGCCCTGCCCGGCGCCGTCGAGCACCTTCTCGACGAGGAGCGTCGCGCCGGGCGCGATGCCGCGTCGCCTGCCGCCCGAGTCGTAGCCGCTGCCCGCGAGGATGCCGGCGACGTGCGTGCCGTGGCCGTAGTCGTCGTAGGGCGCAGCCTGGAAACCCACGAAGTCGGCGAATCGGACGACCCGGTTCGCGCCGAGGTCGTCGTGCCAGGCGGTGACGCCGGAGTCGACGACGGCGATGCCGACGCCGTTGCCGTCGAGTCCGAGGGTCTGCTGGACGTAGGTCGAACCGATGGTGGCGCCGGTCCGCTCGAGCGTGGCCTCGATACGGCGATCGAGGCTTACCCGGCTGACGCCCGGCTGGCTGGCCAGCTCGTCGAGCGCGCCGTCAGGGACGTCAGCGACCTGCGCGCCGACCGAGGCGAGCCGGCGTCCGGCGGCCCCGTGGGCGCGGCGGATCACGACGTCTCCGTTGATGCCATCGTCGAGTCGAACGATGACGCGCGAGTGGCCGCGCGGTGCCAGCGCGCGTTCGCGCAGTTCGGAATCCAGCTTGCCACCGGCGGGCAGCCCTGCCCCGACCGGCGTCGAACACGCCAGCAGCAGGAGACCGATCGACAGCAGCCGTGACAGCTTCATCGCAGGGTAGGCGGACAGCCGCCTGAGGTTCCGTCGATCTGCAAGGCGGCTGCCGGAGAGCTGCATCCTTTGATGTCTCCGCAACGCATTGATGATAGGACAGTTAACGGTATCTTCGGATCGGGATTTACGCGGCGGGACCAAGATCCCGTATCGAAACTGTGCTGTTTCTGAACAGTTCCCTGTCAATTCGGTCGCAACTCGTTACGACTGAGCGACCTGAGCGTGTTTCGATCCGGCGGCTACTCCGCCTTGTCCGTCTTGGTCCGCGAGGCGGGAGGCGCCTCCTCGAGTCCGTATTCGACGATCTTTCGATACAGCGTGCCGCGGCTGATCTCGAGCACCGCGGCGGCCTGCTTCTTGTTCCAGTGCACGCTCTCCAGCACGCGCCCGATGTGGGCCCGCTCGGCATCGGCCAGCGACGGCAGCCGTTCGCGCGACGATTCGACTGGCGTCTCGGCGGCGTGCAGGAACTCGACGTCCTGCGGACGGATGACGCGGCCGGCCGACGACAGCGCGGCGCGGGAGACCGTGCTCTCGAGTTCGCGGATGTTGCCGGGCCAGTGGTACTGCATCAGCAGATCTGCGGCCTCGCGCGAGAACGCCTTGCCGTCGAGCGCGAGCCCGTTGGCTGCGCAGTAGCGCGCGAGGAACCGTTGCGCCAGCACGGGAATGTCGGACGAGCGCTCGCGCAGCGAGGGCAGCCGGATCGAAAACGCGTTGACGCGGTAGTAGAGGTCTTCGCGGAACCGCGTGTCGCGCACGAACTGGTCGAGCGGGCGGTTGGTCGCCGAGATGAGGCGGAAGTTGACCTCGATGGAGGTGTTGCCGCCGAGCCGCTCGAAGCGGCGCTCCTCGAGCACGCGCAGCAGCTTGGCCTGCGCCATCAGCGACATGTCGCCGATCTCGTCGAGGAAGAGCGTGCCGTTGTTGGAGAGCTCGAGCCGCCCCGGCTTGCGCTCGTGCGCGCCGGTGAACGCCCCTTTTTCGTAGCCGAAGATCTCCGACTCGAAGAGCGTGTCGGGGAGGGCGGCGCAGTTGACCGCCTGGAAACGATGGGTCGCCCGGCGCGACAGCTCGTGGATCATCCGCGCCACGAGCTCCTTGCCCGATCCGGTCGGCCCGAGGATCAGCACCGAGATGTCGGACTTCGCCGCCGTGCGGATCCATTCGAAGATGACGAGCATCTTCTCGTCGCGGCCGATCATCTCGCGGAAGCGCTGGACGGCCGGCGAACGGTCTTCGCTGCTGACGGTGGCGCGGCGCTCGAGGAACTCGTCGAGGAGATCGTGCACGGCGTCTCCCTCGGGCTGCACGAAGCCGTAGCGCGGGGCGCCGCCGCCCGGCGGCGTGATTTTCTTGGCGATCCCGAAGGCGACCAGTTCGCGGACGCAGTTGTCGACGTCGAGCCGCATGCGGCCGAACGTCTGCATCAGCGCTTCGACGTCGAAGTTCTCGTCGGGCCGGGCGCAGATGAAGCGCAGGATGCCGGCGCGCAGCGGCGATTGCACGAGTCCGGTGAACCGTGCCGCCACCTCCGCCGGGTCGGCGCGCCGTGCCATCAGGTTGTCGGTATTAGACATCGGTCGCGGCAACGGGCATGTCCGGCTCCCTGCCGGGGGTGGTCGAACAGGCCTTGCCGCCCGTCATGGGCGGGGACCGTCCTTGTAGTACGCCGACTGGTATTCGTTGATCAGGCGCTTCATCTCGATCGCGTCGTGCTTCCGGTGTCCGTGGCAGCGCACCGGGTCGGTGCCGCCGGTGGTTTCGATCTCGATGTTCGAGAAGAAGAGGTTCGTCGAGATGTCGACCGACGCGACGTGTGCCATGTGAATCGTGTGCTCCCGCCGCCCCACCCAGCCCGGCACGTACTGCACGACCTCGGTCGGCATAATCGCCACCTGCGCGGGCAACAGATGGTTGCCGCGGCTCCAGCGGCTGGCCACGAACACGTGTTCGCCGGGCAGACGCCGTCCGCGCGCCGCCACGGCGGCCACGAGACCGGCCAGCACCACGACGGCGCCGGCAATCACCCAGACCAGCAGCGAGTGTGTATCCGTCATCCTGACGCGCGGAGGAGTACAGTCGCTCTCCCGCCCCTAACCTGTCAAGTCAGGTTTCGGCTCGAGCGCGGGCCGACTGCACACTAGCCGTGTCATTCCGCGATCCGTCTGCTATTCTCCCGATATATGCCGCACCGTCCTTCGAGCGACGCACACGGCCCGACCCAGGCCGAAGGACGAGCGCCCGCGTCGAAGGGTCCCGGCCGCTACCTCGAAGGCAAGCCGATCCGCTACTACCGGCCGACCGGCGATCAGGCCGTGCGGACGCTCATCGACGGCGGGTTTCAGGCGTTCAACGCCGGCCGTCTCTCGGAAGCCTGCACGATCTTCGCGGACAAGATGCTGGCGCCCGACAATGACACCACCATCGGGCTCACGGTCGCGGGGGCGCTCACGCCGGCGGGGCTCGGCGGCTGCGTCATCGAGCTGATGGAGCGGGGACTGATCGACTTCGTGATCAGCACCGGCGCCAATCTCTACCACGATCTCCACTACGCGCTGAACTTCACGCTGCACCGCGGCTCGCCGTTTCTCGATGACGTCGAGCTCTACGAACAGGGCATCATCCGCATCTACGACGTCCTGTTCCCGGCCACCGTCCTGCTCGAGACCGACGCGTACATCCGCGACTTCCTGGTGCGGTCGAAGATGTCCGGGCCGGTGCCCACCTCCGAGCTGCACTACCGTTTAGGCCAGGATCTGCTGGCGCGTCAGCCCGGCTGCGCCGAGTACTCGGTGGTGGCGAAGGCGGCGCAGTGCGGAGTGCCGATCTACACGTCGTCGCCGGGCGACAGCTCGATCGGCATGAACATCGCCTATCACGAGCTGATGAACGGCAGCACGTTGATGATCGATCCCAACCGCGACGTCAACGAGGTTTGCGCCATCATCCTGGCCGGCCACAAGAACGGCTGCGTGATCCTCGGCGGCGGATCGCCGAAGAACTTCTACCTGCAGGGACAGCCGACGCTGTGGGAGGTCTACGGCATCCCCAAGGGCGGCAACGACTATTTCATCCAGATCACGACCGACCAGGTCGTCTGGGGCGGCCTCTCGGGCGCCACCCCCGCGGAAGCCGTGAGCTGGGGCAAGGTGAACCCCGGCGTGCTGCCCGACACCGTCGTCACCTACTGCGACTCGACGATCGCCTTCCCCCTTTTCTGCGAATACGCCGTCGGCTCCGCGCACAACCAGCGGCCGCGCCGTGAGCTGGTGCACAAGCGCGACGCACTCGTAGCGGACCTCCTCAAACAAGCAAAGAACACGAAGGGGAAGGACGCGAAGGAGCTCGGTAAGGAACCAGCGGCGCTGGATAGACACCGATGATGAGCGCACGTTCCTTCGGTTCCTTCGCCTCCTTCATACCCTTCGCATCCTTCGTGCTTTGAAAATGGGCACACTCTTTTCCGAGCTCGGACCGTTTGTCGAACAGGCGGCGACCCGGCCACGTGTCTACGCGGACGCCAACGTGCCGCTCGGGGCGATCGGCTACATGCGCGAGCGCCTGGGATGGGACGTGCTGTCGGTCATCGAGCACGACGACTTGCGCCGCGCCCGCGACATCGAGCACTATCGCCTCGCCCGTCAGCTCGGGCGCACTCTGGTGACCCTCGATCGCGACTATCTCGACGACCGGTCGTTCCCTCCTGACGAGGGCGCGGGGGTGATCGTCTTCTGCGTCCCCGACGAACGGTGGCTGCGCCGGCTGCTGTTGCGCGCCGATCGTGAGCTGTTCCGGAACCCGGAGCCGCGCCCGCTGCCCCTGGAGCGGCGCAAGGTGGAGTGGCATATCGATGCACACCCTCGGTCTTGACCTGTCCGATCCGGCCTGTGCCCGCGCCGTCGTCGTCGACGATGCGGGACGGATCGTCGCACGCGCGGTCGGCGGAGATGCGCGCGACGCGGTGCACGAGGCGACCAGCCTCCAGCCGGCCGATTTCGGCGGCGTCGCCAGTCCGGTCGAGGATGCTGACGTGCCGCTGTCGGAGCCGCGCATCCTCGCCCGCTGCACGCCCGGCGCCGCGGCGGTCGCCGCAGAGCACTGGGTCGGCGCGGCAGTCGGCGCCCGCCACGCCATCTGCCTGCACATCGGCGACGACGTGTTTGCCGGGCTGCTGCTCGACGGCCGGCCATGGACGGGCGCGCACAACCGCGCCGGCGCCGCGGCCTGGCTGGCGATCAACCCGGTCGAGCGGCAGGACTACCGCCGGCGCGGCAGTCTCGCCGCGGAAATCTCGTCGAAGGGAATAGCCCATCGCCTGTCGTGGCGCATCCAGGCCGGCGACCGGTCCCGCGTGCTCGAGCTCGCCGGCGGATCGGTCGACGCGATCACGGGCGCCATGGTGTTCGACGGCGCGCGCCTGGGGGACGGCGTCGCGATTTCGGTCGTGCGGGATACCGCGAAGTACATCGGCATGGCCGTCGCGACGCTCGCCGCCGCGATCGACCCGGAAGTGGTCGTGGTCAGTGGCAGCATCGCGGTGGCCGATCTGATGCTCGACGCGGCGCGGCAGGAGTGCACGCGGCGTCTGCCGCCCGAAGCCATGACTGACCTGCGCGTCGAGTTCTCCACGCTCGGGGCCGACGCGATCGCGCTCGGCGCCGCGCGTCTGGCGCAGCTCGCGCGCGCATGATCCGCCTCGCGGGCGCCGACCTGGTGTTGCCCGGCCGTATCCTCTCCGGCGGCGTGCTGGTGGTCGACGGGGACCGGATCCGCGAGGCGGCGGCTGTGGCATCCGAGCCGCCGCCAGATGCGTCACCTCACGCCGATCTGCACTTCCAGTTCCCCGATCACTACATCGTTCCCGGCTTCATCGACGTCCACGTGCACGGCATCGAGGGGACCGATTCGCTCGATGGCGGCGATGCCATCGCCGAGATGGCGGGCAGGCTGCCACGGTATGGCGTCACGGCCTTCTGTCCGACGTCCATCGCCTGCGACCCGCCGGCGCTTCGCGCGATGCTCACGGGCGTCCGCCGCGCCCGCACGACCCGGCCGCCGGGCGGCGCCCGCGTGCTCCCGGCGCACCTCGAGAGCAACTTCATCAACCCGGAATACAAGGGGGCGCAACCGGCCGCCTGCCTCCGCACCCCGGGTCGCGATCCGCGAGGCGCGCGACTCTCGAGCCCCGAATCCTGGACCGGCGACGACATCCTGGCGGAGATCGCGGCGGCCCGGCCTGATGTCGGTATCGTCACGGTGGCGCCCGAGGTCGACGGGGTTGTCGATCTGATTCGCGATCTGGCGGCGCACGGCCACCATGTCTCGCTCGGCCATTCGGGCGCGACCTACGAACAGGCTCTCGCCGGCATCGAGGCCGGCGCCCGACAGGCCACCCATCTCTTCAACCGCATGACGCCGGTCGCCCATCGCGCCCCCGGACTGGCGGGCGCCGTGCTCGAGTGCGACGAGGTGATCGCCGAGCTCGTCAGCGATGGCGTGCACGTGCACCCGGCGATGATGCGGGTCGCGCTGGCCGCCAAGCGTCCGGAGCGCATCATGGCCATCACCGATGGGACCGCCGGCTCCGGCCTGCCGCGCGGCGTCACGTCCCGGTTGGGGGGGCGGACGATCACGGTCGGGGATGCCGCCTACCTCGAAGACGGGACCATCGCCGGCAGCACGTTGACAATGGATCGGGCCTTTGCCCTGCTGACGTCGGCGGCAGGTCTCAGCATGCCCGACGCGGTTCTCGCGTGTGCGACCACTCCCGCCCGTGCGTTGGGCCTGCAGGGGCTGGGCGTGCTCGCGCCCGGAGCGGTCGCCGATTTCGTGGTGCTCGATCGCGAGCTGCGGGTCGTGCAGACGTGGATTGCCGGAACACTGGCATACGACCGAACGTCCAACGGATCTGTATGAAATCTGTACTCCCCGTCATGCTCGGTCTTTCCGCCGCGACCGCGCTCTGCGGCTGCGTGGTCGTCGACTCGCAGGCGCACATCACCCGCGAAGAGAAGCGCTTCGCCGTCACCGGCGCGCCAGAATTGAGGCTGACGACCGTCGACGGGGCAATCGACGTACGAGCCGGAGACGACAAGGAAGTCGTCGTCGAGATCGAGAAGCGCGGACCGACTCTGGAAGGGGTCGCTCAGCTGACCGTCGCGACGAAGCAGGACGGCAACCACATCGAAATCGAAGTGAAGCGTCCGGCACGCGAGCAGGTGTTCTTCGGGATCGGCTCGACGCCGACCGCCCGGTTGATCGTCCGGATGCCGCGTGGCGGCAGCCTGGCGGCGAAGAGCGGTGACGGGTCGATCACGTTGGAAGGCGTGCAGGGCCGCCTCGACCTGCGCACGGGTGACGGCAGCATCCGCGTGCGGGGGAGCGGCGGCCAGTTGACGTTCGCGACCGGCGACGGATCGGTCACGCTCGACGACACGACAGGCACGGTCGACGGGGAGACGGGCGACGGCAGCGTCAGCGTTACAGGTGTACCCGGCGCCGTGCGCGTCCGCACCGGCGACGGCAGCATCACGCTGCGCGTCGATTCGGGTACCA
Organism: Vicinamibacterales bacterium; assembly: GCA_036496585.1. Lineage (NCBI taxonomy): Bacteria > Pseudomonadati > Acidobacteriota > Vicinamibacteria > Vicinamibacterales > Vicinamibacterales bacterium. The sequence continues at coordinate 76,849 of DASXLB010000060.1, read as the reverse complement.
GGATGACCGACGACTGGTCGTTGACGACAGGCGATGGCGGCGTCGCCATCTACCTGCCCAAGGATTTCGCGGCCGATCTCGACGCCCATTCGGGCGACTCCATCCGGAACGATCTGGCGATCAGGGCGGAAGCCGGCGACGACACGCACTCGCGCAGCGACGAGGAGAAGCGCACGCTGCGCACCCAGCTCGGCGCCGGCGGCAAGACGCTCAAGATCCGCACCGGCGACGGTTCCATCCGTCTGAAGGCGAGCTGACATCCTGCCGCGTGTGCGGCGTCCCCGAAGTCAGCGTGCGGGCGGTGTCCGATAAGGTGTCGGGTCCACGGCCCCGGCTTCACGAAACGCATCGCGCCGCTCGCGGCACTTGCTGCACTGTCCGCAGTGCTGTCCGTCGCGCGGCTGCATGCACGAGAGTGTCAGCTCGAACGGCACGCCGAGCTCGACGCCGCGCCGGATCACGTCGGACTTGTGCATCTGCGCGAATGGCGCCTCGATGGTGATCGGCGCCGCCAGACCGAGCGTGAGCGCGCGCGCCAGGGCGTCAAAGAACTCCGGCGTGGCGTCGGGAAACGGATTGCCCGCCAGCGTCCCGAGCAGCAGCCGTATGCGCTGCTCCGGCGATTGGGCGGCGGCGAGCGTGGCGCGGGTCATGTAGACCGCAGCCTTCGTCGCGAGCAGGACGTTGCGGCCGTGAACGTAGACGTCCTCGTCGGGCGTGTCGAACGCCGGCGGTTCGCCGCGCACGGCCCAGTGCGACGCCGCGAAGACGTCGCGGACGTCGAAGGCCAGCGTGACGAGCGCCTCGATGCGGCCGGCGAAGGGCGGGCGCGCGAACAGCCTCTCCGCCATCGCGCGTTCTTCGGCCTCCCAGGCAAAGCCAACGGAGACGTAGATCGGCTGGACGCGTTCTCCCTGCGCGAGCGCGCCGGCGGCGAGCACCGCGCTGTCGAGGCCGGCTGAAAACAGCACGGCCGTGTCGGGGCCGGGCACCGCCGCGCCGTCGGGGGCTGCCGCCGCTCGCTTATACTTTTCGATCATGTATCTCGTGACCAAGCGGATCGAGTTCTGCTACGGACACCGCCTGCTCGACTACGACGGCGTCTGCAAGCATCCCCACGGGCACAATGCCTCGGTGGAAATCGAGGTCCGCACCGATCGGCTCGACAGCCGGAACATGGTCGTCGACTTCAGCGACATCAAGCGGATCGTGAAAGGTTGGATCGATCGCGAGCTCGATCACAAGATGATTCTGCGGCAGGACGATCCGCTCGTCGCGCCGCTGCGTCAGCTCGGCGAGCCGGTCTATCTGCTCGACAGCAACCCCACCGTCGAACGTATCGCCCGGCTGATTTACGACCAGGGGCGCGCGCTCGGTGTCGATATCCAGGCGGTACGGGTGTGGGAGACGCCGACCTCCGTCGCTACTTACGCGGAAGCCCCTTGACCGGTCCTTCGTAGGAGAAATACAGGAAGAGCGCGGTCGAGGTGTCCCCCTGCGTGCGCGTCACCGGCGCGGCGATGCCGAGCACGATCTGCTTGTCGTCGCCGACGTTCCAGCCGCCGCGCACGCCGGGCGAGATCGTGGACGCGGTCGCATGACTGGTCGCCAGCGACGCGTTCGGATCGACCGGCGTGACGGTGCCGGCGGCGTCGACGATCACCCCTTCCAGCATCAGGTTCAGCATCTGGCGGGCGCGGTAGATGATGCTGCCGGCGGCGGACGGCGAGAAGAGCGACGCGTCGCCGGCGGTCCGCTGCCAGGTGAATCCCCCGTTCCAGTGAAAGTAGAAGTCGCCGCGGTGCTTGCTGAACGGGAGATTGACCTGGACGCCGTGGGTGCCGGCGCCGGCGGCCACGCGTCCGGTCGGCAGAATGGCGCTGATTCGCGGCGAGAACGCCGGGTGGCCGTCCCCCTCTTCGAGTACCTGCAGCCGGTAGTTGATCAGCACGTCTCCCATGCCGCTAGTCCCGTCGAGCGCCTGCACCGGGATGGTGTACGACAGCTGATGCCTCGTGCGGGGCACCGGCCATTCCTGCGTGAACGTGAACTGCCAGTCACGCACCGTGAGCCGCTGGAAGGTGAAGATGTTCTGGACGACGTGCGGATCCTGGTTGAAGGCTTCCTCGACGAGGAAGGAGTTGTCGATGATCTTCCAGTCCTCGTCGGTGCTCGTCTGCGCCGCCACGCTGCGCGCGGCGGCGAGCCAGATGAGCACGCAGACGGCGAACGGCGCGGCGCGATGGCGCATCAGCGGGCGATTGTAGCGCGGCGGGGGTACGATAGCCGTCGATGACCGGGCTCAGCGACGCGCTCGCGAGCGAAGACGGGAAGGCCCGCTACGTTCGCGGCCTCTTTCACACCATCGCGGGCCGCTACGATCTGATCACGCGCGTGCTGTCGTACGGCTGCGATCAGCGCTGGAAGGCGAGGCTGGTCGAGCTGTCGCAGCCGCGCGCCGGCCTGCGCGCGCTCGATCTCGCCACCGGCACCGGCGACATCGCGTTCGCGCTGGCGTCGCGCGGCTGCCGGGTCACGGCCCTCGACCTCACGCTCCGCATGCTGCAGCTCGCGGGCGGCAAGCCCGGGGGCGCCTCGGTCGGCCTGATCGCCGGCGACATGATGGCGCTGCCGTTTCCGTCGAACGCCTTCGATCTCGTGACGAGCGGATACGGCATCCGCAACGTGGCCCGCATCGAAACGGCGGTTGCCGAGATCCGGCGCGTGCTCAGTCCCGGCGGACTGCTGCTGTCGCTGGATTTCGACCGCCCATCGAACGCCCTCGTCCGCGCCGTCTATCTGGCCTACCTGTCGGCGGTCGGATCGGTGCTGGGCCTGACGCTGCACGGCGATCCCGATACCTACCGCTACATTGCCGAATCCATCCGCCGGTATCGCGGAGCCGACGGCGTCTCCGCCCTGCTGGCGCGATCGGGATTTGCCGAGTGCCGGGTGATTCCGCTGCTCGGCGGCCTGATGGCAATCAACGTCGCGCGGCGGCGGGACTGAAGGCGCCCACTCGGGCCTCGTGACGGCGTGGGATACCATCTTCGGATGGAAATCTCCGACGTCCGGCGGCGTGTGCGGGCGGCAATCGAGGCGGCGCGAACGCGCGCCGAGGCACGGCGTGCCAGCCGGGATGAGGCCTCGCGCGCGTGGGAAGGCGTCCGATCCGACCTCGCCGTTCCGGCGTTCCACCAGGTGGCGTCGGCGCTCGTCGGTGAAGGCCATCGCTTCAAGGTCGTCACGCCGGGCGAGGCGGTCCGTCTGACGCCGGACCGCGGCGGCGAGGAGTTCGTCGAGCTGGCACTCGTCACCGAGCGCGAGGAGCCGGCGCTGGTGCTGACCTCGACGCGCGGCCGCGGCCGCCGCGTGATCACCACCGAACACGTGTTCCGCGATGGTCCGGCGATCGCGTCGGTCAGCGAGGAAGAGATCGTCGCCGCTCTCCTCGAGGCGCTCACGCCGTTCCTCGAACCCTGACCGGCCTCCGCTCTGCGAAGGCTGCGCGCGGGTCGAGGTCAGGGCTTACCCGGCAGCCAGGTCCGCTTCGCTCAAACCGAGTTCGCTCAGAATGGCGGCGGTGTGCTGGCCGAGCGTCGGGGGGGCCGTCCGGACGGAGGCCGGCGTCTCCGACAGCTTGACCGGGGTGCCGAGGACGCGGAGGCTGCCCGCGGTCACGTGCTCCAGCGGGACGATCATCTGGCGCGCGGCGAGCTGAGGATCCGCCAGCGCCTCGCTGACGCTGCGGACCGCGCTGCACGGGACTCCGGCGGCGGTCAGCGCGGCGATCACGTCGGCGCGCCGCCAGGCAGCGAGCAGCCGCGTGAGTTCGCGCCGCAGCGCCTCGCCGTGCCGCACCCGCGCCGCGTTGGTGGCAAAGCGTGCGTCTCCGAAGAGCGCCGGCTCCCGCAGCACGTCACAGAGACGCTGGAACTGGACGTCGTTGCCAACCGCCAGCACGAACGTGCCGTCGGCCGCCTCGAACGTGTCGTACGGCGCGATCGAGGGATGACGGTTGCCCATGCGTACCGGATCGACGCCGGCCACGAGCGCGCTCGAGGCCTGGTAACTGAGCAGCGCGGTCACCGCGTCGAGCATGGCGATGTCGACACGCTGTCCCTGTCCGGACCGCGCGCGCGCGAGCAGCGCGGCAAGGATGCCCTGCACGGCGAATAGCCCCGTCGCGATGTCTCCAATCGCGACGCCGACGCGAAACGGCGGCCCGTCGCCGGCGCCGGTGATGCTCATCAGGCCGGCCTCCGCCTGCATCATCGCGTCGTACCCCGCTTCGAGGCGGCGCGGCCCAGTCTGCCCGAAGCCCGAAATCGAGCAGTAGACGAGCCGCGGGTTCTGCCGCCGCATCGCCTCGTACCCGAGTCCCAGCCGATCCATCGTCCCGGGCCGGAAATTCTCGACCACGACGTCGGCGCGCGCAACCAGCTCGTCGAGCACACGGCGGGCGCGCGGATGCTTGAGATCGAGCGCGACGCTTTCCTTGTTGCGGTTGACGCTCAGGAAATACGCGCTCTCGCCGCCGACAAACGGCGGACCCCACGCGCGGGTGTCGTCGCCGCGTCCTGGCTGCTCGATCTTGATCACGCGCGCGCCCAGATCGCCGAGCTGCATCGTGCAGTACGGCCCGGCCAGCACGCGGCTGAAATCGAGCACCGTCAGGCCATCGAGCGGCGTCATACGCGCGCCGATCGCGCCGGCGCGTGACGCCGGCGGATGGTGACGAGATCGGTCAACAGGGCGTAGGCCGTCTGCGTCAGACTGCCGCCCAGTTGCGAGATCGCGATTTCGCCCAGCAGGTCGGTGTCGAGGATGAGCGCATTCGCCATCCCGCGCAGTCCGGCGAGCAGATCGGTCTCGGGGAGCTCGAGCGGCCGCACCGCGGTCACCAGGCCGCCGGGCGTACTGCGCGCCGACGCGACGAGCCGGACGCGCATCCCTTTCGCCTTCGCCGCCATGGCGAGCCGCGCCGTGGCCGGCCCGATGCCTTCGCGCTCGACCGCCTGCGGAGTCATCCGCGCCCGCATCATGACGTTGGCGAGCGCCGCCACCTTGGCCGCCGCGTCCCAACCGTCGACGTCGAGCGAGGGGTCCGCTTCGGCGATGCCGGCGGCCTGCATCCGTGCCAGCGCCGAATCGAAGCTCTCGCCGTCCTCGAGCGCGCTCAGGATGTGATTCGTGGTGCTGTTCACCACGCCTCGGAAGCCGCGGATCTCGACCGCCGGGAGCGTCTCGCGCACCAGGTTGAAAATGGGGACGCCGTCCATGACGGCGCCTTCGAACAGGAACGATCGTTCGCGATCGGCGGCCAGCGCGCTCAGCTCCTCATAGGCGAACGCGGCCGGCCCCTTGTTGGCGGTCACGGCGTGGCAGCCGGCCTGCAGCGCAGCCCGGATGTGATCGATCGCCGGCTGTCCAGCGCGGATGTCGAGGGTGGTCGTCTCGACGAGCACCTTCAGCGGCGCGTCGCTGCCGACCAGACGCTGGATGACGTCGAAGCTGCCATCGGCCTCGATCGCGGGCTCGACGATCGAGTGGCCGGCCTCGATCTTCCGGGCGATGTCAACCGCGTCGATCCCGGCCTCGCGGAACACCGCGCCATGCTGTTTGGTGGCGATCCCGACGACGCGGCATTCGAGATCGTAGTCGAGCGCCAGCCAGTCGCGCCGTTCTTCGAGCAGGCGCGCGAGGCGGCGGCCGACGTTCCCGAGCCCGACGAGCGCGAGGTCAGCGCGCATGACGGTCCAGGGGGCTGCGGTCGGAGCAGGCGGAACAGACCTGTCGACTCAACAGCTCCGGATCTCCTGCGGCTCTCCCAACCCGACGCTGTCGAGGAGCTCGCCGATGTGGCTCAGCGCGGTGGTCAGGTGCTGCGGGTGCGAGCCGAAACCGATGCGCAGCCAGCCGTCCATGTCGAAGAAGTCGCCGGGCACGACGAGCACGCTGCGCTCCTCGCGCAGCCGCCGCGCCAGCTCGGAGGAGCCGATGCGATGGCCGTAGCGCACCATCGCGATCGCGCCCGCCTGCGGCGGCACGTGCGACAGGCCGTCGTGCCGATCGATCCAGTGCCGCAGGAGCGCGTAGTTGCTGCGGATGATCATGCGGGTGCGCGAGATCAGCGTCTCGCGCTTCGCCGGCGCGAGCGCGATCTGCGCCAGCCGATCGCTCAGCGCTCCAGGCGCGATGGTGGTGTAGTCGTGCACGCCCCACAGATCGTCGATCAGATCGGCGGGGCCCGCCGCCCAGCCGATGCGCAGTCCCGGCAGCCCGTAGGCCTTCGACAAGCCGCTCGTGACGACCGCGCGCTCGTAGCGTCCCCACACGGTCGGCGTGTCGCTGCCTTCGCGCTCGGCGCCGCAGTAGATCTCGTCGCCGACCACCCACGCGCCGACCCGCGCGGCGATCCCGCAGACGCCGTCGAGCGTCGCGGCGTCGAAGCAGGCGCCGGTCGGGTTGTTGGGGTTGCAGATGAAAATGGCGCGCGTGCGCGTTGTCACGATCTCGTCGAGCTCCGCCAGGTCGGCGGTCCAGCGCGCCGCGTCGCCGCTCCCGGTCTGGCGCAGCGGCCACGGCCGCACGGTGGCGCCGAGCGCGCGCGCCAGGCCGGGCACCTGCATGTAATTGGGAACCATCAGCACGATCTCGTCGCCTGGCTCGACCAGCCGCATCAGCAGCACGAAATTGGCTTCCGATCCGCCGTTGGTGACCTGCACGTGCGCGGCGCCGGCGCCGGGATAGAGCGCCGCGATCGCCTCGCGCAGTTCGACGCTGCCGTTCGTCTGCGGGTAGCCGAGCTCGATCTGCAGCACGCGATCGTGCACGGCGGCGCTGTCGAGCAGATCGGCGGCGCGCAGCGGCTGCACGCCGCTCTCGGACACGTTCCACGCAACACGGTTTTCCCAGATCGACTGGAAGCGTTCCAGCGCGAACGGCTCGATACGCATCTCCCGAAAAGTGTAATCGAAAAGCAGGGGTGCGCTATTCTTGTGCGGGACCGATGACGTCCGATCTCGCGCCCAAGCTCGCGCTCATTCCCGCCGGAGAATTCGTCATGGGTTCGGACGACGCCGAGGAAGACGAACGCCCGGTCCATCGCGTCCACGTCGACGATTTCCACCTCGCCGTGCAGCCGGTGACCAACGCCGAGTACGCGCGGTTCCTGCGCGAGACCGGGCACCGCGCGCCGGCGATCTACGAACTGCCGCTGGTGGTCAAGGCTGGCGGCGTCGAGCGTGAGCGCTCGTTCCGGCAGCTCGGCGCCCCCTACGTCTGGCAGGACGGCGATCCGCCGCCCGATCGCGCCGATCATCCGGTGTCGCTCGTACGCTACGACGATGCCCTGGCGTATTGCGCGTGGCTGGCGGCCGGCACCGGCAGGCCGTTCCGCCTGCCGACCGAGGCCGAGTGGGAAAAGGCCGCGCGCGGCGGCGAGGAGTCGAAACGATATCCATGGGGCGATCGCCTCGACGGCTCGAAGGCGAACTTCCTCGTCGATCCCTCGGTCAAGTCGGACCACGGCACGACGCCCTGCCGGTCCTATCCGCCGAATCCGCTGGGGCTCTTCGACATGGCGGGAAACGTGTGGGAGTGGATTCACGACTGGTACGACCCGCGCTATTACGCCTCGTCGGCGGCCCGCAATCCGACCGGTCCGGCCGCCGGGCATCTGCGCCTGCTGCGCGGCGGGAGCTGGCTCGTGGCCGACGTCCGGATGCTGTCGTGCAGCCATCGCCACAAGGTGCCCCCCGACACCTACTCGTACGCGATCGGATTCAGAATCGCCTGCAGCGCGTGAGCACGGACCGGCGCGGCCTGTTCCGCCGGGTCAGGAAGGACGCACACCATGAAGACGCTCGCCGTGATTCTTCTGCTCGCCGCCGCTCCGGCGCTGGCGCAGCAGCCCGCGTCGCAGCCCCAAACGCCGGTCATCGTCACCGGCGGCGACGGTGTCATCACCAGGGCTCCCGACCGCGCCTGGGTCAGCATCGCGGCCGAGAGTCGCGCCAAGACGGCCGTTGACGCGCAGCGGATGAACGCCGACGCGATGCGCGCGGTGCTGGACCGGGTCAAGGCGGCCGGCATCCCCGCCGATGCGATCCAGACCACCGGCTACAGCCTGCAGCCCGAGTTCGACTACGCCAACGGGCGCCAGACGCTGCGTGACTACGTCGCCCGCAATCAGGTGCAGGTGAAGATCGACGCGCTCGCCAGGACCGGAGACGTGATCGCCGCCGCGGTGGCGACCGGCGCCACCAGCGTCAGCAACGTCCGGTTCGACCTGAAGGATCGGGACGCCGCCGAGAAGGAGGCGCTGCGGCTGGCGGTGCGCGACGCGCGCGGCCGCGCCGACGCGGCGGCGGAAGGCGCGGGCGTGGCCATCGGCGGCGTGCAGCGCATCGACGAGCAGCGCGACGCACCGCCGGTCGTGCGGCCGGCCGCGAACTTTGCGGCGATGCGCGCCGACGCGGCGCCGGCGCCGTTGCCGGTCGAAGCCGGCGAGATCGAGATCCGCGCCCACGTGACGATGGTGGTGTGGCTGAAATAGCGGCGGCGGCAGTCGACGGCCGCGCTAGCCGTGGCCGTCGTCGAAGAGACCGGCCAGCTGCGGGGCGCCGAGTGGACGAGGCGTCTCGTCGATCACTTCGAGGTCGGGCAGGTCCTCGCCGGCACTGACGCCCTTGTCCTTGAGACGCCGCGCCGTGACCAGCACGCGGGTCTCGAGCGTGCCCACCGCGCCGTTGTAGGCCCCCACCGCCTTGGCCAGGCTCCGCCCGACGTTCTCCCAGTGCTCGGCGAGCTTCGCGATCCGCTCGTAGAGCTGCCGGCCCAGCTCGCTGATTTCCATCGCGTTGCGGGCGATGGTCTCCTGCTGCCAGCCGTAGGCGATGGCGCGCAGCAGCGCGACCAGCGTCAGCGGGCTCGCCAGCATTACGCCCTTGTTCATGCTGAACTCGAGCAGCCCGGCGTCGTGCTGCAGCGCCGCGCTGAGCAGCGCCTCTCCGGGCACGAACATCACGACGATGTCGGGCGCCGGCTGGAACTGCGTCCAGTAGGCTTTGTTGCCCAGCCGCACCACGTGGTCCTTCACCTGGCGCGCGTGGTCGCGCAGCTTCTGCTCCCGCCGCGGCTCGTCGTCACACTCCAGCGCGTCGAGAAACGCCGTCAGCGCCACCTTCGCGTCGACGACGACGTTCTTGCCGCCCGGCAGCCGGACGATCACGTCCGGGGTCAGGCGGCCGTCCTCGCCGTGGACCGATTCCTTGATCTCGAAGTGCTGCCCCTCGACCATGCCCGCAGCTTCCAGCACGCGTCGCAGCTGCAGCTCGCCCCACTGGCCGCGGACATTCGGCGAGCGCAGCGCGCTGGCGAGCCGGCTCGTCTCGGTGTGGAGCGACGCCTGGGCCTGCCCCAGCGACCGGAGCTGCTCGGTGAGCGCCGCGTGAGAGGTGGCGCGGTCGCGGTCGACGTCCTGCAGCCTGGCGTCGACCTTGGCCAGCGAGTCGCGCAGCGGCGCGACGAGATCGTCGATCGCCTTCTGGCGGGTCGCGAGGTCGGTCATCGCGGTCGACTGCAGCTCGCCGAACTTCTGACGCGCCAGATCGAGGAAGCGGGTGTTGTTCTGCGCGAGGATGTCGGCGGAGAGCGCCGCGAAGGCGTCCTTCAGCGATGCGCGCGCCTGCTCGAGGACGGCCAGCTTGTCGGCAGCGTTCCGCTGCTCGGCGTCGAGCCGCGCCCGCAGTGCGGCTTCCGACTGCTGCGCGCCGGCGAGCGCGTCGCGCGCCGCGGCCAGCGCCGCCGTCTGCTCGTCGAGCGTGCGCTTCGCGTCGGCGGCGCGGCGATCCGAGCCGACGGCCCACGCCGCGGCAGCGGCCGTCGCGGCGGCGAGTGCGGCGATGAGCAGAAGCGTGAAGGACAACGTTACCGAGTGTAGGCGAACAGATCGCGAACCTCAAGGCGAGCGATCGCGTCTGACGCCGCCGCCTTTGTATCGCGCCGCGCTGACAGGGCAGGTCACGCGCAGAGACGATCGGACGAGCGCCCCGCTCCGCCTATCATTGAATCGTGCAGCTCACGCCGGTTGAACGGCAGCGCTACAGCCGCCACCTGCTGCTGCCCGAAATCGGGGAAGCGGGCCAGCGGCGACTCAAGGCGGCACGCGTGCTCTGCGTTGGCGCCGGCGGCCTGGGTTCGCCGGCCCTCCTCTATCTCGCGGCGGCCGGGGTCGGCACCATCGGGATTGCCGACGGCGACGCCGTCGACGACACCAATCTGCAGCGGCAGATCATCCACGGGGCGGCGGACGTCGGCCGGGCGAAGACGGCCTCGGCGCGCGACCGCATCGCGTCGATCAATCCTGGCGTGTGCGTGGAGACGTGCGACGAGCGTTTCTCGGTCGCCAACGCGCAGCGCTTCGTCGGCGCGTTCGACATCGTCGTCGACGGGACCGACAACTTCCCGGCGCGCTACCTGGTGAACGACGCCTGCGTGCTCTACGGCAAGCCCAACGTGTGGGGGAGCGTCCACCGCTTCGAAGGGCAGGCATCGGTGTTTGCGGCGCCCGGCGGCCCCTGCTACCGCTGCCTGCACCCTGAACCGCCGCCGTCCGGCCTCGTGCCGAGTTGCGCCGAGGCGGGCGTGCTCGGCGTACTGCCCGGGCTCGTCGGGACCATCCAGGCGACCGAGGCGATCAAGATGATCCTGGGGATCGGGGAACCGCTGGTTGGCCGCGTGCTGCTCTACGACGCGCTGCGCATGCGCCTCAGGACGATCGTGCTGCGAAAGGATCCGGATTGCCCGGTCTGCGGCACCCGTCCCTCGATCGCGTCGCTGCGCGAAGAAGAGGCATACTGCGACACGGGCCCGACCGACAGTCCCCTCGTCGGGATGACCGCCGCGCAGTTGAAGGCGCGGATCGACGGTGGCGGCGCGCCGGCGATCCTGGACGTGCGCGAAGCGTGGGAGACGGCGATCTGCCGCATCCCCGGCGCGATTCTGATTCCGCTCGGCGAGCTGGCACAGCGAAGCCGCGAGCTCGACCCCGCCGTCGAGGTCGTGGTTTATTGCCAGGCCGGCGGCCGGAGCGCGCGAGCGGTCGATCTGCTCCGTTCGCACGGATTCGCCGGCGCGGTGAACCTGGCGGGGGGCATCCGAGGCTGGCTCAGCGAAACGGACCCGTCCGGCCCACATATTGAGACCGGTTCTCAACCGCCAGAGTCGCGCCGACAGTTCTTGCGTCGAAAGGGCGGCGAACAGTAAAATAAGACTGTTCTGGTCGGCATTGTGGAGCCGGCCGTCCGAACCGCCATGCTGCAGATCAGCGACAACGCCGCGAAACTCATCAGGAAGATGACCGCGAAGAACGGCTTTACCGAAGGGGGCCTTCGGATCGGCATCAAGGCCGGTGGCTGTTCGGGTCTCAGCTACACGTTCGCGTGGGAAGCCGCGCCGCGCGACGGCGACCACGTATTCGACGGACCCGACGACTCGCACGTCTACGTCGATCCCCGGAGCTTTGTCTACCTCGACGGGACCACGCTCGACTACGACACGAGCCTGGTGAGCAAGGGCTTCATCTTCAACAACCCGAACGCGAAGTCGTCGTGCGGGTGCGGGACGTCATTCAGCATATGACGCTCGCCGCGTCGAGGCTCGCTGAGCCTGCGGCGTCGATCGGTAACTTGCGGCACTGAACGTCCAGTCAAACCCATGTCGACATCAACTGAAACGATCGAGCGTCTCGCGACCCAGGAATACAAATACGGCTTCTACTCGGAAGTCGAGAGCGAGACGATCCCCAAAGGTCTCAACGAAGACGTCGTCCGGCTCATCTCGCAGAAGAAGAACGAGCCCGACTGGCTGCTCGAGTGGCGTCTGAAGGCGTACCGCCTGTGGCTCACGATGAAAGAGCCGACCTGGCAGAACGTCAAGTACGACCCGATCAACTATCAGGACATCGCCTACTACTCGGCGCCCAAGAAGAAGCCGGTGCTCAACAGCCTCGACGAGGTCGATCCCGAGGTGAAGCGGACCTTCGACAAGCTCGGCATCCCGCTCGAGGAGCAGAAAATCTTTGCCGGCGTCGCCGTCGACGCGGTGTTCGACAGTGTCTCGGTGGCGACCACCTTCCGCGAGAAGCTCGGCAAGATGGGGATCATCTTCATGTCGTTCTCGGAGGCGGTGCAGCACCACCCCGAACTCGTGAAGAAGTATCTCGGCTCGGTCGTGCCGCACACCGACAATTTCTTCGCCGCGCTCAACTCGGCGGTGTTCAGCGACGGCTCGTTCGTCTACGTGCCCAAGGGCGTGCGCTGCCCGATGGAGCTCTCGACCTATTTCCGGATCAACGCCAAGGACACGGGGCAGTTCGAGCGCACGCTGATCATCGCCGACGCGGGCAGCTACGTCAGCTACCTCGAAGGCTGCACGGCGCCGATGCGCGATGAAAACCAGCTGCACGCCGCGGTCGTCGAGCTGGTCGCGCACGACGATGCGACGATCAAGTACTCGACGATCCAGAACTGGTATCCCGGCGACAAGGAAGGCAAGGGCGGGATCTACAACTTCGTCACCAAGCGCGGCCTCGCGCAGGGCCGGAACTCGAAGATCACCTGGACGCAGGTCGAGACCGGCTCGGCGATCACCTGGAAGTACCCCGGCTGCATCCTGCAGGGGGACGGGTCGATCGGCGAGTTCTACTCGGTGGCGACGACCAACAACTGGCAGCAGGCCGACACCGGCACCAAGATGGTGCACGTCGGGAAGAACACGCGCTCGACGATCGTCTCGAAGGGCATTTCGGCCGGCCACGGCCAGAACACCTATCGCGGACTCGTCCGCATCGGCAAGAACGCGAGCCAGGCGCGCAACTACTCGCAGTGCGACTCGCTGCTCATCGGCGACAAGTGCGGCGCCCACACGTTTCCTTATCTCGAGATCCGCAATACCACCGCCAAGGTCGAGCACGAAGCGTCGACCTCGAAGATCGGCGAGGACCAGATTTTCTACTGCCGGCAGCGCGGCATCCCGACGGAAGACGCCGTCAACATGATCGTCAGCGGCTTCTGCAAGGAAGTGTTCCGCGAGCTGCCGATGGAGTTCGCGGTCGAAGCGCAGAAGCTGTTGTCGGTGTCACTGGAAGGATCCGTCGGGTAAGACGGGTTGGCCATCGGGAATTCGGAGCTGGGAGTTCTGTAGTGAGCATGCTGGACGTCAAGAATCTGCACGTGCGCGCCGAGGGGAAAGACATCCTCAAGGGGCTCGATCTCCGGGTGAACGCCGGCGAGGTACACGCGATCATGGGGCCCAACGGCTCCGGCAAGAGCACGCTGGCCCGGGCGCTCTCGGGGCACCCCGAGTATGAGGTGACCGCCGGCGAGGTGCTGTTCGAGGGGGCCGATCTCCTCGAGATGGATCCGGACGAGCGCGCCCGCGAGGGGGTGTTCATGGCCTTCCAGTACCCGGTGGAGATCGCCGGCGTGAACAACGCCTATTTCCTCAAGGCGGCCGTCAACGCCGCGCGCAAGCATAAAGGCCAGCCCGAGCTCGACGCGATGGAGTTCATGCAGGTCGTCCAGGAGAAGTCGGCGCTGCTCGAGATCGACAAGACGATGCTGCAGCGCAACGTCAACGAGGGCTTCTCCGGCGGCGAAAAGAAGCGCAACGAGATCTTCCAGATGGCGCTGCTCGAACCGAAGCTGGCGATCCTCGACGAGACGGATTCCGGCCTCGACATCGACGCGCTGAAGCTGGTCGCCAACGGCGTCAACGCGATGCGCGGTCCCGGCCGGGCGTTCATCGTGGTCACCCACTACCAGCGGCTCCTGACCTACATCGTGCCCGACTACGTGCACGTGCTCAGCCACGGCCGGATCGTCAAGTCGGGCGGCAAGGAGCTCGCTCTCGAGCTCGAGGCCAAGGGCTACGGCTGGATTGACGCGGCGTGACGACTTCCACAGAGCGGGACACCAGCGGATTGGGCGTTGGCACCTGGGATTAGCGGGCAATTGAGACAAAGATGACGCAGTTAGCAGAAAAGGCGGCGGTGTTCGGCTCGGCGTTGGAGAAGCGTCCCCACGGGGGACCGCGCTGGCTCGACGATCTGCGCGGGCGCGGGGCGGCGCGGTTCGCGGCGATGGGCCTCCCGACGGTGCGCGACGAAGACTGGCGCTTCGCCAACGTCGCCCCGATCGGCGCGGTCGATTTCCAGCCGGCCGGACCGATCTCCGGCACCGCCGACCGCCTCCACGGCTTCGCCTACACCGACGCCGCGATCCGGCTGGTCGTCGTCAACGGCCGCTTCGACCCGACCCTGTCGCGCACCCGCGGGCTGCCCAGCGGCGTGCACGCCGGGTCGCTCGCGGCCGCCCTCAAGGACCACGCCGACGTCGTGCAGCGCTATTTCGGACAGCTCGCCGACCTGAATACACGCAGCTTTACGGCGCTCAACACGGCGTTCGTCGACGACGGCGCGTTCGTGCACGTGCCGGAGCACGTCTCGCTCGAGACGCCGATCCACATCGTGTTCGTCACCGGCGCGGAAGGGTCGCACGTGATGGCGCATCCGCGCACGCTCATCGTCGCGGCGGCCGGCGCGCAGGCGACCGTCATCGAGAGCTATATCGGCGCGCCCGGCGACACCTACTTCACCAACGCCGTCTCGGAGGTGTTCGTCGGCGAGAACGCCGGCATCGAGCACTACAAGGTGCAGCAGGAATCGACCGACGCGTTCCATATGGCGGCGCTGCACGCGCACACCTCACGGAGCGCCCGCTTTTCGTCGCACTCCTTTTCGCTCGGCGGCCGCATCGTCCGCAACGACGCCGGCGTGATCCTCGACGGCGAGGGGGGCGACTGCACGCTCAACGGGCTGTATCTCGCCGATCGAGATCGGCTGGTCGACAATCACACGACGATCGACCACGCCAAGGCGCACTGCGGCAGCCACGAGGTCTACAAGGGCATTCTGGGCGGCAGCGCGCGGGCGGTGTTCAACGGCAAGATCATCGTGCGCCAGGACGCGCAGAAGACCGACGCCAAGCAGACCAATCGCGCGCTGCTGCTCACCGACGGCGCGACCATCAACACCAAGCCGCAGCTCGAGATCTTCGCCGACGACGTGAAGTGCACGCACGGCGCCGCGATCGGCCAGCTCGACGAAGACGCGATCTTCTATCTGCGCGCGCGCGGCCTCTCCTACGACGAAGCGCGCGACATGCTGATCCATGCGTTCGCCGGGCAGGTGCTCGACGGCGTCCGCCTCGAGCCGCTGCGTGTCTCGCTCGAGACCGAGCTCTATGCGCAGCTGGCCAGGGACCTCGCGGAGGTCGACAAGGACAAAAATGACGCCGGAGATCGCCGGGTCTGACCGACCCGGTCTACACGCTCGGGCCAACGTCGCCAGTCCGGATTCGTCAGCGCCGGCTGTCCGGCCACTGGACGTGGCGAAGATCCGCGCCGATTTTCCGATTCTCGCGCAGCTGGTCCACGGCAGACCGCTCGTCTACCTCGACAACGCCGCCACCACCCAGAAGCCGCGGGCGGTGCTCGACGCGCTGACTGCGTATTACGCAGGGATCAACGCCAACGTGCATCGCGGCGTCCACGAGCTGAGCGGCCGCGCGACCGACGCCTACGAGGCGGGGCGGGAACGGGTGCGCGCCTTCTTCAACGCGAGCTCGGTCCGCGAGATTGTCTTCGTGCGCAATGCCACCGAAGGGATCAATCTCGTCGCCCACAGCTTCGTCCGGCCGGCGCTGCAGCCAGGGGACGAGGTGCTAATCTCGGCGATGGAGCACCATTCGAACATCGTGCCGTGGCAGATCGTCTGCGCGGCAGCCGGCGCGCGGCTCCGGGTGGCGCCGATCGACGATCGCGGCGAGCTGCAGCTCGACGAGTTCGAGCGGCTGCTCGGTCCGCGCACGCGGATCGCCGCCATCACCCACATGTCGAACGCCCTCGGCACGATCACGCCGGCGGCCGAGATCGTCCGGCTGGCTCATCGCCAGGGCGTGCCGGTCCTGCTCGACGCGTCGCAGGCGGCTTACCACATGCGCGTCGACGTCCAGGCGCTCGGCTGCGACTTTCTGGTCGCCACCGGCCACAAGCTCTACGGGCCGACCGGCATCGGTGTGCTCTACGGCCGCGAGAGCCGGCTCGAGGCGATGCCCCCGTTCCTCGCCGGCGGCGACATGATCGGCTCGGTGACCTTCGAGAAGAGCACCTGGAACACGCTGCCCTACAAGTTCGAAGCCGGCACGCCGCACATCGCCGGGGCGATCGGGCTGCACGCGGCGCTCGACTACCTCGACGGCGTCGGCCTCGATTCGGTTGCCGCACACGAGCGCGACCTGACCGCGTACGCGACCGGCGTGCTCGCCGCGATCGACGGTGTCCGCCTCATCGGCACCGCCCCGGACAAGTCGAGCATCCTGTCGTTCGTGATGGACGGCATCCACCCGCACGACATCGGCACCATCGTCGATCGTGAAGGGGTGGCGATCCGCACCGGCCATCACTGCGCGCAGCCGTTGATGGACCGGTTGGGCATTCCCGCGACCGCGCGCGCGTCGCTGGCGATGTACAACACGCGGGAGGAGATCGACGGCCTCGGCCGCGCGCTGCGGAAGGTGCGCGAGGTGTTCGCGTAATGTCCGACCTCACCGATCTCTACCAGGAGGTCATCCTCGACCACAACCGGAGGCCGCGGAATTTTCACGCGCTTGAAGACGCGAGCCACTCGGCGGAAGGCTACAACCCGCTCTGCGGCGATCGGCTCACCGTCTACCTGAAAATTCAGGCCGGCGTGGTGGTCGAGGTGGCGTTCGAGGGGGCGGGCTGCGCGATCTCGAAGGCGTCGGCGTCGCTGATGACCGACGCCGTGAAAGGGAAAACGGCCGCCCAGGCGCGCGAGCTGTTCGATCGTTTTCACCGCATGGTGACGACGCCGCCCGAGGTACCGGTCGAGGATCTCGGCAAGCTCTCGGTGCTCGCCGGCGTGCGCGAGTTCCCGATCCGCGTGAAGTGCGCGAGCCTGGCGTGGCATACGCTGAAGGCGGCCATGGCCAACGAAAAAGGGACGTCAACCGAATGAAGCCGCTGCCTATGATTCAGGAAGCTCCGCCGCCGGCACCCGAGGGGACTGGATCCGTCGACGGCTTGATGGCCGATCCCGCCACGACCGACGCGCTGCGTCCGGCGATCGAGGCGGCGCTGAAGAAGGTCTACGATCCCGAGATCCCGGTCGACATCTGGGAGCTGGGTCTGATCTATGACGTCTTCGTGACCGCGGCAGGCGTCGCGGCCATCAAGATGACGTTGACGGCGCCCGCCTGCCCGGCCGCGCAGATCCTGCCGGGGCAGGTCGAGCAGGCGGCCAGGTCGGTCCAGGGGATCACCGACGCGAAGGTCGAGATCGTCTGGGAGCCGGCGTGGTCGAAGGATCGCATGTCGGACGCGGCGAAGCTGCAGCTGGGGATGTGGTGATGCGGGCACAACGGGCTCAGGGTCGAGGAATGGGGCAGCGATGCTGAGATTGTCGAAGAAGGCAGACTACGCCCTGATCGCGATGAAGCACCTGGCGACGCACAGCGACGTGGCGTCGGCCAGCGCGCGCGCCATCGCCGAGGAGTACAACATCCCGCTGGAGCTGATGGCCAAGGTGCTGCAGGTGCTCGCGCGGCGCGGCCTGCTCGCCTCGCACCAGGGCACGCGCGGCGGCTACACGCTGTCGAAGCCGACGTCCGCGATCTCGGTCGCCGACATCATCCAGGCGATCGACGGTCCGCTGACGGTCACCGCGTGCTCGACCGAGGATGAGCAGTGCGAGCAGTTCCACCGGTGCAACGTGCGCGATCCGCTCTGGCGGATCAAGGACCGCATCATCACCGCGCTCGAGACCGTCTCGCTGGCCGAGATTTCGTCGGAGGTGCCGGTGCCGCCAGACGTGTCCCGGGTATCGTTCAGGGGACGAACGCTATAGAAGGACGCGAAGGATTGCGAAGGACACGAAGGATCGTACTGTGAAACCTGTCTACCTCGACTATCACGCCACGACCCCGGTCGATCCGCGCGTGCTCGAGGCGATGCTGCCGTACTTCACCGAGAAGTTCGGCAACGCCGCCAGCCGGCAGCACGCCTGGGGCTGGGAAGCCCGGGACGCAGTCGACGAGGCGCGCGCCCGCGTCGCCGCGCTGATCAACGCCGCCCCGTCCGAGATCACGTTCACCAGCGGCGCCTCCGAATCGAACAACCTGGCGCTGAAGGGGGTGGTGGCGGCCGCCCGCGCCGGTTCGGACGCCGACGCCGCTTCGACGGCGGCCCGTCACGTCGTGACGAGCGCGGTCGAGCACAAGTCGGTGCTCGACGTGTGCCGCGGCTTCGGCGAGGTCGGCTGCGACGTCACGGTCGTCGGCGTCACGGCGAGCGGCGTGATCGACCTCGAGGCGCTCGCGCGCGCGGTACGCCCGGGCACGATCCTCGTCAGTGTGATGGCGGCCAACAACGAGATCGGCACGATTCAGCCGCTGGCCGAGATCGCCGCGATCGCGCACGCCGCCGGCGCGCTGTTCCACACCGACGCGGCACAGGCCGTCGGCAAGATTCCGATCGACGTGGCCGCCGCCGACGTCGACCTGCTGTCGCTGACCGCGCACAAGTTCTATGGCCCGAAGGGCTCGGGGGCGCTGTTCATCCGCAAGCGCCGTCCGCGCCTGTCGATCCCGCCGCAGATTGCCGGCGGCGGACAGGAAAACGGGCTTCGTTCCGGCACCTTGAACGTCCCCGGCGCGGTCGGCCTCGGCCGCGCGGCCGAAATCTGCCGTCTCGAGATGGCGGAGGAGTCGCGCCGCCTGGCGGCGCTGCGCGATCGGCTGCTGGCCGGGTTGCGCGCGCACCTTGCAGGCGGCGTCCACGTGAACGGGACCCTGAGCCCTCGGCTGCCGCACAACCTGCACGTCAGCTTCGACGCCGTCGAAGGCGAGGCGCTCTTGATGGCGCTCGGCGACCTCGCGGTGTCGACAGGCTCGGCGTGCGCGTCGGGCAGCCAGGCGATCTCGCACGTGCTCGAAGCGATTGGCGCAACGTCAGACCGTGGCCGCGCTTCGATCCGCTTCGGTCTCGGCCGCGGCACGACCGAGCAGGAGATCGACATCGCGATCGATCGCGTGACGGCCGTCGTCACTGCCCTGCAGAGGAGTGCCGCGGCGCGCTGACCGCGCTCTCTGCCGCGATTCCGCGTCTTCTCCGGCGCCACGCCCCCCACAGGCCGGCGCCCCCCACGTTGTTCATGCACGCGTCTTCAGTTGGAGTAGTCAGATGCGAATCACCGTTGCCCACAGTCCCGATTCCGACGATGCGTTCATGTTCTACGGACTGGCTTCGGGCGCGGTCGACACCGGCGGCGTCGAGGTCGAGCAGGTGCTGTCCGACATCGAAACGTTGAATCGCGCCGCGTTCGAAGGCAAGTACGAGGTCACCGCCGTCTCGTTCCATGCCTACGCGCACCTCGCCGACACCTACGCGCTGCTGCCGCACGGCGCCAGCATGGGCGACAACTACGGCCCGATCGTCGTTGCGAAGGATCCGTCGGTGAACGGCGTCAAGGGGCGGAAGATCGCAATCCCCGGGACGCTCACCACCGCCTATCTCACGCTCCGGATCTACGAGCCGGACTTCGAGTACGTCATCGTCCCCTTCGATCAGATCGAAGCGTTCGTGGCCGACGGCAAGGCCGACGCCGGACTGCTGATCCACGAGGGGCAGCTGACGTACGCGGAGAACGGCCTGCGCAAGATCGTCGACCTCGGCGAATGGTGGAGCGCCCGCACGGGCGGGCTGCCGCTGCCGCTCGGCGGCAACATCATCCGCCGCGATCTGGGCCCCGACATGATCCGAAAAGTCTCGACACTGCTCCACGACAGCATCGCCTACGCGCTATCGCACCGGCAGGAAGCCGTGGAGTACGCGCAGCAGTTCGGCCGCGGCCTCGACAAGGACCGGACCGACACGTTCGTCGGCATGTACGTGAACGATCTGACGCTCGGCTACGGCGAGCGCGGGCGGCAGGGAGTCGAGCGGCTGATGCAGGAGGCCTTCGAGAAGGGCCTGATCCCGAAGCGCGTGCCGGTGGAGTTCGCCGTCTGAGCGTGGCGTTCGCGGCGCGGGCTGATCAGGCTGTCGGCTTCGCGCCGCGCGCCCTGGCCTGACGATCCTCGGCCGGCCCGCCGCGGCCGCTCCACACGTTGCGCGCCGCGTTCACCAGCGACACGTGCGAGAACGCCTGCGGGAAGTTGCCGATCAGGCGGCGTGCGCCGGTGTCGTATTCCTCGGCCAGCAGCCCGACATCGTTCGCCAGGCGCGCCACCCGCTCGAAGGTACGGCGGGCCTCGTCGAACCTCCCCTGGAGCGCGTAGGTGTCGGCGAGCCAGAACGTGCACGCCAGGAACGCGCCTTCGCCCGGCGGCAGTCCGTCGACCTGCCGGCTGTTCTCGTGGTGCGGGTAACGCAGGACCAGGCCGTCGTGCAGCAGGTCGCGCTCGATCGCGGCGACCGTCGCCTGCACCCGCCCGTCGTCGGCCGGCAGGAAACCGACGAGCGGCACCATCAGCAGACTGGCGTCCATGTCACGCGATCCGTAGTACTGCGTGAACACGCCCAGCTCGTGGTTGAACCCGTGCTCGCACACCTGGGCATGAATGCGGTCGCGGACCGCCCGCCAGCGCTCGAGCGGCGCCTGCTCGCCGAACTGTTCCGCGATCTTGATCGCCCGATCGAAGGCGACCCAGGCCATGACCTTGGAATGCGTGAAGTGGCGGCGCGGCCCGCGCACTTCCCAGATACCCTCGTCGGGCTGCTCCCAGATCTGCTCGAGGTGCTCGATCAGCATCCGTTCCAGCTCCCACGCCGCCGGGTCCGGTTCCACACCCGACTGCAGCGCCAGGTGCATCGCGTCCATGATCTCGCCGTAGACGTCGAACTGCAGCTGTCCCGACGCCGCGTTGCCGATGCGGACCGGCTTCGATCCCTCGTAGCCGGGCAGCCACGGCAGCTCGGTCTCGGTCAGCCGCCGCTCGCCCGCCGGACCGTACATGATCTGGATGTCGGCCGGATCGCCCGCCACGGTGCGGAGCAGCCAATCCCGCCAGGCGACGGCCTCCTCGGTGTAGCCGCCGACGAGCAGCGAGTAGAGCGTAAACGTCGCGTCGCGCAGCCAGCAGTAGCGATAGTCCCAGTTCCGCACGCCGCCGATCCGCTCGGGCAGCGAAGTGGTCGGCGCCGCGACGATACCGCCGGTCGGTTCGAAGGTGAGCGCCTTCAGGGTGATGAGCGAGCGCACCACGAGGTCGCGCCACTCGCCTTCATAGCGGCAGTGGCTCGACCACTCCTCCCACCACCGCGCCGTGTCGGCGACCGCCTGTTCGGGATCGGTCCAGCGCGGAGACTCGTGCGACGGGTGCCAGACGATCAGGAACGGGTGCCGCTCTCCGGCGCGCACCGTGAACGACGCCTGCGTCGTGAGATCGACCCCGCGGAGCTCGGCCGGCGACCACAGCGACAGCGCGTCGGGGCCGCCGATCGCGCGCCAGACTCCGTCGATGCGCCGCACCCACGGCACGATCGATCCGTAATCGAAGCGGACGATGAGCTCGAGCTCCATCCGCACGTCTCCCTCGATCCCTTCGACGATCCGCACGAGATTCGGCGACTGGTCTCGCGGCGGCATGCAGTCGATGAGGCGGACGGCCCCGTCGGCCGTCCGGAACTCGGTCTCGAGCACAAGCGTGTGCCCGCGATAGCGGCGTGTCGAGCTGACGACCGGATCCGCCGGACCGATGCGCCAGCGGCCGTGCGCCGGCTCGCCGAGCAGCGCCGCGAAACAGGCCGGCGAATCGAAACGCGGCATGCACAGCCAGTCGATCGAGCCGTCGCGGCCGACCAGCGCCGCCGTCTGCGTGTCACCGATGAGCGCATAGTCTTCGAGGGGGAGGGCCATAGGATCCGTCTGGCGGGGCCGCCGACGCCTCAGTATACGCAGCCGACCGGCTGCTTGTTATCGCCCGCGCTCGGCCGCCGCCGTGAACGCATCGGGATGCAACGCTTTCGCCAACTCGCGGGTGCCATCCGCCACGCGTGGGCCAGGCACGACGATGCGATCGTCGAACAGGAAGATGACGCGGCCGTTCTTCACCGCCGGCACCGACCCGAGCCCGTTCCAGGCGCGCCGCTCGGCATCGCGATCGCCGCTGGGAAACGCCTCGTTCTGGGCGCGCACTTCGATAATGGCGTCGGGATGGCGGCTGATGATCTGCTCGGTGTCCGCCTGTACCGATTCGCTCTTGACGTCGGCGAAGACGTTGTCGGCGCCAGCGGCGGTCAGCATGTCCTGCAGGAAGCCGACTCCGCCGCTGACGTAGATGCCGCGCAGCGCCAGGCGCTCGCGTCCGAACACCAGCAGCGTGCGCACGCGGGGCCGTCCCGCGACGCGCCGGTGTACCTCGTCGATCTCTGCGGTAATCCGTCCCGCCACCACGCCAGCCTCGGCGGCTGTGCCAAGTCTTTCCCCGAGTTCCCGGATGGTCGCCGTCACCGCGTCCAATCCGCCGTGCCGGTAGCCGAAGGTGTCGATGCCCGCCCGGGCGAGCTGCGCCTTGAGGTCGTTCTGGCTGCCGTAGACGATGACGAGATCGGGCCGCAGCGTCAGGATCCGCTCGAGATCAGGATCGAGCAGCGCGCCGACCTTCGGGAGCGACCGGACTTCGGGCGGATAGTCGTCGTAGCTGCTGACGGCGACCACGCGGCTGCCGGCGCCGATCGCGTAGATCATCTCGGTGACGTTCGGCACCAGGGAGACGATCCGCCTGGGCGGCGCCACCGCCAGTGCGACGGCAAGAGAGCCACAGATGCACGCGGCTGAGCACAGCGACGTGAGCCACCACGTGCGTCCGCGCCCGGCGGGGTTCATCCCTGCCGTCGGATGAGCAGCCATAGGAAAAACGGTCCTCCAATCATGGCGGTGACGATGCCGACCGGAAGTTCGATCGGCGCCAATAGGGTGCGCGCGACCAGATCGCAGGCGACCAGAAATGCCGCGCCGAAGAGCGCCGCGGCCGGCAGGACGAGCCGATGGTCAGGCCCGACCATCAACCGGACCAGGTGCGGGATGACGATGCCGACGAAGCCGATGGGACCGCCGATCGAGACGGCGGCGCCGGTCGCGAGCGACGCGCTGAAGAAGGCGACGCGCTGCGCCCGGGCCACGTCGAGGCCGCGCGATTCCGCGCCGTCGGCGCCGAGCGCCAGCAGGTTGAGGGGACGCGCCAGCCAGGCGAAACCGGCAAACGAGGCAATCATCGCCGGCAGCGCCGCCAGAATCGGCTGGTAGCTGCTGACGTCGAGATCGCCCATCAGCCAGCGCAGCGTGCGATAGGTGTCGGCGAAGCTGGCGAAGTACTGCACGAACAGGATGATCGCCGAGAAGAACGCGTTCATCGTGACGCCGGCCAGCAGCAGCACGGTGGTCGACAGTCCGCGGTGCCGCGCCTGCGCGAGGACGTAGACGATCGCGACGGCGACGAGCGAGCCTGCGAACGCCGCCACCGGCACCCCCGAGATCCCGGCGATCGCAATCGTCCAGTTGAAGGCGATCGCGATCACGGCGCCGAGCGCGGCGCCGGTCGAGACGCCGAGGGTGAACGGCGTGGCGAGCGGATTGCGCAGCAGGCCTTGAAAGACGACGCCCGCTGCGGCGAACAGCGCGCCGACGCAGGCGCCGGCCAGCGTGCGCGGCAGCCGCGCGATGAAGAAGATCTGCGCGTCGGGGTTGTCGGCAAACGGGATCGCGAAATCGAAGGCGCGCCGCAGGCTGATGCTGGTCGAGCCGACGAGCGGTGCGGCGACGATCGCGGCGACGGCGAGCGCACCGAAGCCGAGCACCGTCCGCAGGAAGCGTCGCTGCAGCGTCATCGCGCGCGCCTGGACGATCCGCGCCCTTTCATGCCTGGCCGCGGCGAATCGGAATGACGACCCGGGCGGTGACGTCGGGACGGACGATCACCGCCTCGACGCCGTAGACGGCGCGGATGTTCTCGGTGGTCAGGATGTCGTCGGTCGGCCCCGACGCCATCACCGAACCGTCGCGGATCAGCACGAGACGATCACAGAGGGCCCCGGCGAGCGCGAGGTCGTGCGTCGACACGACGATCGAGACACCGCGCCGGCGGTGCAGATCGCGCAGCAGATCGGCGATCTCGATCTGGTAGCGCAGGTCGAGCGAGGCGGTCGGCTCGTCGAGCAGGAGCACGCCGTCCCCCTCGAGCTGCGCGAGCGCCGACGCGATGATCACGCGCTGCTTCTCGCCGCCGCTGAGCGTGGCGAAGAGCCGATCCTTCAGGCGTCTGGTCCCGGTGGACTCGAGCGCCCGGTCGATCGCCGCCATATCGGCCGGCCCTTCGATTTCGAACGCGCCCAGGTGCGCGTAGCGCCCCATCATCGCCACGTCGCCGGCGGTGTAGTCGAAGGCCAGCTGCGTTTCCTGCGGCACGACCGCCATCCGGCGCGCGAGCGCGGCGCGCGAGAAGGTCGCCAGCGGCATACCGTCGAACGCCACGCCCCCGCGCTGCGGCTGTCGCGTGCCGGCCATCAGTCTCAGCAGCGTGGTCTTGCCCGAGCCGTTCGGCCCGAGGATCCCGACAATCGCGTCCTGCGGGACGTCAAGGGTGATGCCCCGCAGGACCGTCTGCGTGCGGTCGTAGCCGAACCAGGCGTCTTTCACCTCGAGCATACCGGCGCCCCGTTTCGGCCTGGCCTGCACAGCCGCGTCAATCAGAAGTGCAGCCGCAACCCGCCCCTGAACGCCCGCGGCAGCACGGGGTATCCGAGCGGCTCCATGTAATGGCTGTCGGTGAGATTGTCGATCGCGCCGGTCAGCGACACGTTGCGGGTCACGGCGAACGACGCGCGCGCCCCCCACGTCGCGTATCCCTCGTTGAAAAGCAGCGGCGGTTCGAGCGCCGAGAGATCGCTGTCGGAGCGTTGACCGACGAAGACGCCGTTGAGGCTGGCCGCGGCGCGGCCTCCCGTCCAGGCGAGTTCGACGGAGCCGGCGTGACGCGGACGCCGGAAGGCCGAACGTCCCTCGGCGAAGGCCGGGCTGCTCGAGGTGCTCTCGAGGATCTCCGAGTCGGTCAGCGTGTAGGCGGCGCCGGCGCGCAGCCCTCTGGCGAGCACCACGTCGCCGCTCAACTCGGCGCCGCGCGCGCGGGTCAGGCCGATGTTGAAATACTGCGAGGCGAACGTCACGGGATCCGGATCGCCGAGCGAGATGATGTCGCGATAGCGGTTGTCGAACCAGGTGGCGTCGACCCTTACCCGATCGCCCGCGAAACGCTGCTCGACGCCGAAATCAACGGTGCGCGCGCGCTCGGGTTCCAGGTTCGGATTGCCCATGAAGTAGGGATTCGGGCTGAACGATTGCAGCACCGTCGGCTCCTTGATGCCCGTACCGGCCGTGCCGTGGATTCGCGTCACGCCGACGGCGCCGTTGCCGGCGTGCGCGTACCAGGCGGCGGCGATGCGCGGCACGGTCGCGTCGCCGAAGCTCGCGTTGTGCTCGAACCGCACGCCGGCGGTGACGAACACCCGCGACCACAGCGCCTGATGCTGGAACGAGAGGCCGACGTTGTTGCGCGACACGGCCTGCGAGGTGCCGGCCATCGCGTCTGCGAGCGTCGCCCGCTCGCCATCCCAGTCGACGAGCGCGGTCTCGACGTGTGTGCCGGCGCGCGCCGTCGCGATCGTGCCGTCGATCTGATAGCTGGCGCGGTGGCGAGTCAGGTCGGTCCGGCTGTCATAGGTGAAGTCCGAGAACGGGAACGGCGCGGTGTGTCCCTGGTACGACGGCGTGTAGTCCGGATCGACGATCAAGTCCGTCGATGCCTGGTGCGAGACCGCCAGGCCGTAGTTGGCGCTCTGGTGCAGAGCGCCGCGCGTCTGATCGAAGCTGACCCCCCATTGCCCGTCGTGCCGCTCGAACAAGGCATCGAGGTCGGGGCGGCCGAACGCGGTCTGCCCCGGCGTGCCGGTCGTGCCGCGCTCGAGCCGGAAGACGCTGCGCAGCGTCGTTCCCGGCGCCAGGGTGGCGCCTCCGGAGGCGGAGACCGTCAGATTGTCGAACGCACTGTTCGGCACCTCGTTGTCGGTCGTCAAGCCCGCGACGGCGACCGAGTAATCGGCGCGGGGAGTTCCTCCGGAAACCGTCGCGGAGACGCGTCCTGTCGAGAAGGTACCCCCTTCGGCGCCGATCTGCACATCGGGTTTCGCCGTGGAGCCGCGCCGTGTGAAGAGCTGCACGACGCCGGTCATCGCGTCCGATCCGTAAAGTGCGGAATTGGCGCCGCGCACCATCTCGACCCGATCCAGGTTGTCGGTGGTGACGTTGCTCAGGTTGAAGGCGCCGCCAGGCTCGTTGAGCGGGATGCCGTCGAGCAGCACCTTCGTATAGTTGCTCTCGCCGCCCCGCACGAACATCGAGGTGACCGATCCCGGCGATCCCGTCGTGACCACCATCGTGCCTGGGGCGTCGCGTAGCAGATCGGCGAGCAGCGGCTGCTGCCGCCGCGCGATGTCGGCGGCGTCGAATACGGTGATCGCGGCGGCGACCTGTCCGGCTGGGGCTTCCGTCCGCGTCGCCGACACGACGATGTTGTCGGCGATCGGCGCGAGCTGCAGGGTCAGCCGCAGCGGTGCGCTGGTGTCGCAGGCGGCGGTCGCACTGGTGAAGCCAGGCAGCGAGGCTTCGACCTGACACTGCGCGGGCGCGCTGGCGACGTGAAACGTACCGTCGACCGCCGTGAGGGTGTCGGCGTACACGACGCCGGCGTCGACGACGGTCACGTGGGCGCGCGGCACAGGGCGCCCCGACGCGTCGACTACGCTGCCGGTGATGTCGGGAGAGTTGGACACGGCGACGAACAGGGAGAGAACGGAGACGAGGACTGGCAACACTGCGGGCTCCTTCCGGCGTGCTAACGCGCCGTGGAAGTAGGGCGGCCACCGTCGCGCACGGGCGCGCTGGATGGTCGCCGTTCATCGGCCCGGGCGGCCAGGTATCCTGGCTCGCGGATCGCTGCGTGTTTCTCGCCTTCCCGCGGCGGGTCTGAAGACCCGCCCTACGTGTATCGACTGACAGATCCGACGACCTGCCCTTCGTTCGTCGACCGGCGGATCCGACGACCCGCCCTTCGTTCGACGACCGGCGGATCCGATGACCCGCGTTGTCGATTCCCGATCAATCGTAGGCCGGGCCTTCAGGCCCGGCGTCGCAGTGGCTGCCTTGCGGCTTTGAAAAAAACGCTCCCCGCTTACAGTGGCGGCACCGCGTGGGCATCGCACCCACTTCGCGTGACCGCCCGGAGTCCGGCCGTACCAACACGGCCGCGACGGGCGAATTATACTAGAAGGTCAGTGCAGCAGCGACTGACGGCCGCCGGCCTCGACGACATCGCGGCGAAGCTCGACGCCGGCGCCCGGCTGACGTTCGAGGATGGCGTCCAGCTGTTCGCCTGCCCGGACACGCTCGCGCTCGGCTGGCTGGCCAACCGCGAGCGCGAGAAACGGCACGGCGCGCGCACCTACTACAACTTCAACATCCGCCTCGAGGCGACCAACGTCTGCGTGGCGAGTTGTCTCTTCTGCTCGTTCGCGCGCCTGCGTCCCGGCGACGAGGGCTCCTACACGATGTCGCTCGAGCAGGCCTGGGAGAAGCTGCGACAGC
The DNA here is from genome assembly GCA_036496585.1 of Vicinamibacterales bacterium. Taxonomy (NCBI): domain Bacteria; kingdom Pseudomonadati; phylum Acidobacteriota; class Vicinamibacteria; order Vicinamibacterales; species Vicinamibacterales bacterium. The sequence goes on along the minus strand of DASXLB010000060.1, from coordinate 49,068 downwards.
GCGAAGGGCAGCCGCTCACCGAAATCCACGTCGTCAACGGACTGCACCCGGAGCTGCCGTTCTCCTACTACACGGATCTGCTGCGCGGCTTCAAGCGCCTTCGTCCAGACGTCCACCTGAAATGTTTTACCGCTGTGGAGATCGCCTTCTTCGCCGATCTCTACGGCAAGACCGATGACCAGGTGCTTCGCGAGCTGCAAGAGGCGGGTCTGGACTCTCTGCCGGGCGGCGGCGCCGAGATCTTCGCCGAGCGGGTGCGCCAAAAAATCTGCCACGACAAGTGCGGTGCCGATCGCTATCTCGCCATCCACCAGCTCGCGCACGGGCTCGGCATGCGCACCAACGTGACGATGCTCTACGGGCATATCGAGACGACGGAAGAGCGGGTCGATCACCTGCTGCGCACGCGCCGCCTGCAGGACGAGAGCGGCGGGCTGCAGGCGTTCATCCCGCTGGCCTTCCACCCCGACAACAACCAGATGCGCAAGCTGCCGGCGCCGGGCGCCGTCGAGACGCTGCGCGTGCACGCCGTGGCGCGGCTGATGCTCGACAACGTCCCGCACATCAAGGCCTTCTGGATCGCCAGCGGCGTCGAGACGGCGCAGCTCGCCCTGTGGTTCGGCGCCGACGATCTCGACGGCACCGTGCAGGAAGAGCACATCTATCACATGGCGGGATCGCGCACGCCGGAAGGCATGACGACGGCGGCGATCCGGCGGCTCATCCGCGCGGCCGGCCGTGAGCCGTACGAGCGCGACACGCTCTACAACGTGATCACCGGCCCCGACGCGTCCGACGACCTCCGCACGCGCGTCCTGACCCGCCAGTAGCCGCTGAGGTTCGGGGAGGGCGGTCGGACGTACAATTGCAGGCTGCGTCTGCAGCCATGGACGCAGGCTTGACATTCACTGAGGAGACCGCAGATGCCGCACTCACTTCCGCCACTGCCGTACGACTACAACGCGCTGGAGCCGCACATCGACGAACAGACGATGCGCATCCACCACGACAAGCATCACGCGGCCTACGTCAATAACCTCAACGCCGCGCTCGAGAAGCACCCGGAGCTCCAGAACAAGAGCATCGACGACCTGATCAAGGGGATCAACACCGTCCCCGAAGACATCCGGACCGCGGTGCGCAACAACGGCGGCGGCCACATCAACCACACGATGTTCTGGGAGATCATGGGCCCGGGCGGCGGCGGCGCGCCGAGCGGCGCGGTGGCCGAGGCGATCACCTCCACCTTCGGCGACTTCGAGAAGTTCAAGACGCAGATCAACGACGCCGGCGCGAAGCGCTTCGGCTCCGGCTGGGCGTGGCTGCTCGAGGCCGGCGGCAAGCTGGTGGTCGAGAGCACCGCGAACCAGGACTCGCCGCTCATGGAAGGCAAGAAGCCTATCCTCGGCGTCGACGTCTGGGAACACGCCTACTACCTGAAATATCAGAACCGCCGCCCCGACTACCTCGCGGCGTGGTGGAGCGTCGTCAACTGGGGCGCGGTCAACAAGCGCTTCAAATAGATCGCAGACCGACGAAGGCCGAAGGATGAATGGCATGCCCTTCGGCCTTCCTCTGCCACACGCATCAATCCACCCGTAACTACGAAGGGACTACTTGCCGGTCGCGGCGAGAATCTCGTCGCGGCTGGGAAACTGCGCCTGGTGTGATCCAATCCACGATGCCCGGATCGAGGCATCCGGGTCGATCAGGAACGCCGCCGGCCGCGCCACGCTGCGGACGATGAAGCCGAAGCGGTGCCGGACGCCGTAGGCGCGGATCGTGTCCTGGCGCTCGTCGATGAGGACGTCGAACGGCAGGCCGGTCTCCTCGATATAGCGGCGGATCTTGTCGCGACGGTCGGCGATGATCGCCGTGACCTGCAGGCCGCGGTCCCGGTAGGCGGGAAAATCCGATGCGAGCTCACCGAACCGGTGGCGGCAGTTCGGTCAGGTGGTGCCGCGGTGAAAGGCCAGCAGCAGCGGGCCGCGCGACAGGAACTCGACGAGCGACCGCGCGCGCCCCTTCTGATCCGGCAGCAGGAAACCCGGCGCGCGCGTGAGAGTCGATTCCCGCATTACCGCTCGATCAAAACAGCTTCACTTCCACGAGCTGCCCTGCCTCGACGATGTCGACCTGTGCCGGGATCTCGATGTAGCCGTCGGCGTGCGCCATGCTGGTGATGTCGCCCGAGGCCTTGAACGCGGGCGTGGCCGCGCCGTCGACGATCCGCACCGTGTAGAACTGGTGCCGTCCGGTGGTGGACACGACGCGCCGCGACAGCGGCGCCGTCACGGTGCGCGGCTGATGAACGGGCAGCCGCGCCATCCGCCGGAGCATCGGGATGAGGAGCATGTAGCCATTCGACAGGCATGACGTCGGGTATCCCGGCATGCCGAGCACCGGCATCGCGCCGATGCGGCCGAACACCGTGGGCTTGCCAGGCTTCACGGCAACGCCGTGGAACAGCACCTCGCCGCGCGCCGCGATCACGTCGAGAATCAGGTCGCGCTCGCCGACCGAACTGCCGCCGGAGAAGACGAGCACGTCCTCGCCGAGAGCCGCATCCACCGCCGCCGACAGCGCCTCGATCGTGTCGGGAGTGAGCGGCCGCGGCACGGCGGCGCCGCCGTGCGCTTCGATGATCGACGCGAGGGTGAAGCGGTTGATGTCGTAGACCTGCCCCGGCCCGAGCGGCACGCCCGGCTCGACGATCTCGTTGCCGGTCGAGAGGATGGCGACGCGCGGCCTCGCGACAACCTCGACGTCGACCGCGCCGGTCGCCGCGAGCGCGCCAATCCGTCCTGGCGTCAGCACATCGCCAGGTGCGAGGACTGCCTGGTTGGCCTTGATATCGGCGCCGCGCCGGCCGACGTGCTGTCCGGGATAGACCGGCGTCAGGATCCGGATCTCGCGCGTGCCGGCCACGCGCTCGGTCTCCTCGACCATGACGACGGCGCTGGCACCGACGGGCATGGGCGCGCCGGTCGCGATCTCGATGCACTCGCCGGCGCCGAGCTGGCGCGCCGGCAGGTCTCCGGTGAAGATCTTGTCGGTGCACGTGAGGACCTTTGGACTCTGGCGGCCGGCGCCGAACGTATCCTCGGCGCGTACCGCAAAGCCGTCCATGGCGGCGCGATCGAACCCCGGCACGTCGACGCTCGACGCGACCGCCGCGGCGACGACGCGTCCGCTCGCCTGCTCGAGGCGAATCCGCTCGGTGCGAGCGATTGGCGTCGATGCCTCGAGGATGATCGCGCGCGCCTCGTCCAGCGCGATCGTCTCGCGAATCGGCCGCATCGTCTGGCTCACACCTGCATGATAATGCGGATGACATGGCTGCCCTGACCGGCTCGACGCTCGGCCCGTGCCGGGTCCTCGAGCTGAACATGCGCAGGCCGTATGCTCCGCAATCATGCGGCGCGCCACAGATGCGAGGAACCCTATGACTGGACGAGTACCACCGCGGCGGTCGTTTCTCACACATCTGGGTGTCTCCGCCGCCGGTATCGGCGCGATGACCGCGCTCGTCGAGGCCCAGACGCCGGCCGCCGCCGCGCCGTTCCAGGCCGCGCGGCACCAGGCGGACGACTGGATGGACCGGATCCCGGGCAAGCACCGCGTCGTGCTCGATGCGGTGTCGGCCGATGGCGCCGGCAGCGCGCTGCTCTACGCCAACAACCTCTACGACGCCAGCCAGAAAAGCTACGCGCTCGGCGACGGCGACCTCGCCATCATCGTCGTGCTGCGCCACTTCGCCACCGCGTTCGCCTTCACCGACGCGATCTGGGCGAAGTACGGCAAGGCGATGGGCGAGCTGCTGAAGTTCAACGATCCGAACACCAAGCAGCCGCCTGTCGTGAACGTCTTCAACGGGACCGGCTACGGGATGGCGCTCACGAATTTCGGCACGACGATCGACGCGCTCGTGAAGCATGGGACCCGGTTCGCCATCTGCGACGCCGCCACTCACTTCGTCGCCGGTCAGCTGGCCGGCCAGGCGGGCAACGCCGACGCCATCTACAAGGAACTCGTCGCGAGTGCGATTCCCAACAGCACGTTCGTCTCAGCCGGCGTCGTCGGCGTGACCCATGCCCAGGAACGCGGCTACGCGCTGATCTACGCCGGCTGACGCGACGCCGCGCGCGAGACTCGGACGTGTGAGCGGTGCCGTTGCGGAGCAGCGGGCGCGCATGCGTTGGGATGCGGCGCCGCCGGCGGGTCTGCCGGCCCCGCCTCAGCGCCGCAGCTCGCGGACGACGTGACCCAACTCGGGAAGAATGAGCTTCGTCATGCCGAGTCGCACCGCGTTCTCGGCGCCCGGCAGGATGAAGATCGCCGTCCCGCGGGCCACGCCGGCGGTGGCGCGCGACAGCATCGCGGCGCTCCCGATCTCCTGGTAGCTCAGCGCCCGGAACAGCTCGCCGAAGCCGTCGAGGCGCTTGTCGAACAGGCCGACGATCGCTTCGTAGGTGCTGTCGCGCGACGTGATGCCGGTGCCGCCGGTCGTGATCATCGCCTCGACGTCGCCCAGATGCGCCACGACCGCGTCGTGCACCTCGCTCGGGTCGTCGCGCAGGATCTGCCGCCGGGCGACAACGTGGCCCGCGTCTTCCAGCATTTCGACGATGGCGCGGCCGCTGACGTCTGTTTCGAGCGCCCGCGTATCGCTGACCGTGAGCACGGCGCAGCGCACGCCGGTCGCCGCCGTATTGCGGTGTTCAGAGACGCTCACAGCAGCATTATATGGAGGACGGAGGACGCCGGGCGGAACCGGGAAGGGACCGGGAGGGCGGCGGTAGACCGGGCGCGCGGAGTTGATATAATCGGAGTTTCGCCGCGCCCTTAGCTCAGTTGGATAGAGCGTCTGGCTACGAACCAGGAGGTCGCAAGTTCGAGTCTTGCAGGGCGCACCATTTTTCTCAGAAGATCGGTCGATTTTGGGTCGCGCGGCGCCGAGGCTCCGCGCCGACTGACAAATGACCGACAATTCGTAGCGGCCTGAGGCGGCCGGCGGTGGTCCCTGGTTGACCGCCTCGAGCTGCCGGCGTTCCCAGCCCCCGGTCAGCACCTTTCGCAACTCCACGTCGTGATGTCGAGGCAGCGCTGCGTCGCCTTGATGGATCACGACGTTCCCGCCGAGATGATCTTCGAGCCATCGAGACAGGCGCGCCGATCGCCCTGAACAGATCCGCCGGACCTTTCAACCCCAGGCCGCTCCTGGTTGTTGCGATCGATGAACGTGTCGAGTCGGGCCCGCTCACTGGTGTGAAACGGGTAAGACGTGCCCACGCCACGGGCTAATACTGATTCCACTCGATCACTGCCGGTTACAGGTACGTGAGTAATCTTGACAGTATCAAGACTGAAAGACTAAACGCTACCCTCAGGCAACGTCTGCGGTAGAGCGGACGCGCCGGATGGCGCGCGTCGTTGCGCATCAGGATGAATCAGTAGTTGGTATCAACCTACGCCGCAATGCGCGGTGTGAAGGGAGTCTCTATGGGATGTTCATGTTCGAGCCACGTCGGACACCTGCAGAGTCGGGACACTCTGAAGGCTCAGGAGCTTGTTGCCTCGCTGGGGCTTCACGCGATTGTCGAGCAAGGCAGAGAGGCCATTCTGGAGGCGGGGCGGGCGCTCGACGAATTGAATCGGGCCGACCGAGCGACCGCGCTTGGTTTTGAACGTGCTGTCGCTGACGTGTACCGTGACTCTGCCAAGCGCTTCAACCAACGCGCACAGGAGCAGGTACGGACCGTCCTGGCTCGTATGGACAATCGAGTCACCGAAGCAGACTGGAAAGGCACCGTCGACAGAGTTCGCAATGCCTTCAATGAGCGCGGGGGCGCGGCGAAACTCGCCGATCTGAGAGCCGACGTACGGCGCCATCTGCTCGACGCTGAGGCCGGCGTCAGCGCAGCGACTGCGCGGCTCGTGCTGACGACGCTTGACGGTGCGATCAAGGCGGCGTCCAAGGGAGACCTCAATGAGATTGTGGCGTACGCGCGCGGGATCATGGCGCACGGTCTCAAGGGCTTTCAATCGGCGGAAATGGGACGCCAGCCAGTTGGCCTGAGCTTGCTTCCCGACCCTAAGACAGGGAAGACCAAGCGGCCGCGAGTGCGCGGCGGTGCAAATGAGGGCTGGTGCATCGCAGCCGCCGTGTGCACGGGCTGGAACGTTTCGTCGGTGATCTTCTGCCTGATTGCGTGCTTCGTCACCCCCTTCTGCTGGTGCTGCTACTTCATGGCGTGTCTCGGGACGTTCGCACTCGTCAATCTCGGGTGCGCCGGGCTCATTCAGAAGTGCGCGTTTGGTTAGGCGCCGGTCGCCGTGGTGTTGAGTCGTCGCTCGCGTTCGTGATCGAAAGCAGATAGGTGGGTGCTCGGCATGAATCGACTGCCGCACGGAGTCTCGTTCGCTGTCATCGTGCTGAGCGCCTACAACGTGACCGGCTGACCATGGGTATTCAGATGTAGGTGCGGACCTCTGTGTAGGTTCGCTGCCTGGCGTCCCACGCGAATTGCTTTGCGCTGCACATTCCGTCGGCTCTGACGTCGACGACGACATACTCAACGGGGAATGAAGGCTCTCCCTCGAACAAGGCGCCTTCCTGGTCGGCGACGCTGAAATAGGCGCCTTCTTCGATGTGTGAGTGGTAGAGGATCTTGGCCGGCGTCTCCCCGCGCAAGCTCTTCCCGAAGGCTCGCATCGCCCGATCGTCGAAGCTATAGGCTCGACGCGCGTCGCGCAAGTATCGTGCAGGATCCGCGGCATGCAGGCGATTCTGGATATTCTTGCAACGGACTGCGCGATTCGCCACCCGCTGACGCCGGGGTCCGTACACGATTCCGCAACACTCGTTCGGATAATCCCGCCGCGCGTGAGCGTATATCGCGTCGAGTGCAATCCCCGACAAGACCGGGTGAGGAGCGGATCGCCTTGGCATGCTCGATGTTGTCCGTGACCTTCATGCAGTAATCTGACTAGATAGTACCGCGGTCGAGGCTGATCGCCGGCGACACGATCCGCTTCGGCCAAACGGCGCCGCTGCATAGAATGAACTGGTGACCGACGAGCAGTGGATGCGCTATGCCCTGAACCGCGCCAGGCAGGCCGGTGAGCAGGGCGAAGTGCCGGTCGGCGCCGTCGTCGTCATCAACGGCGACATCGTCGCCGAAGGGCTCAACGAGCCGATCGGCACCGGCGATCCCACCGCGCACGCGGAGATCGTCGCGCTGCGAAGGGCCGCCACCCAGATTGGCAACTACCGCGTCGCGGGCGCGTCGCTCTACGTGACGATCGAGCCCTGCCTGATGTGCGTCGGCGCAATGGTGCACGCCCGGATCGCGCGGCTCGTCTACGGCGCGGTCGAGCCGAAGGCTGGCGCCATTGAGTCCGCCTTCCGCGCCCTCGAACACCCGACGCTCAACCACCGCTTCGAGGTCACCGGCGGCCTCCTTGCCGACGAGGCGCGCGCGGTGATGCAGGCGTTCTTCCGACGCCGCCGCGCGATCGAGCCCGCGCCGTGACGGAGCGGCAGGCGCCTCGGCTCTTCGCGTGGCTGCTGTGGCTGGCGCTGGCGGGTCTCTGCGTCGCGGCGCTCGGTCCGTCCTACATCAACCACGATGCGGCGTGGTACCTCTACATGGTCGAGCGCTGGCGCGACGGGGCGACGCTCTATCGGGACGTCATCGACACCAATCCCCCTCTCATCATCTGGCTGTCGGCTCCGCCGGTGCTTGCCGCGCGCGCCCTTGGCGTTCCGCATCCCGCGCTGTTCAAGGTGTACGTGCTGCTGCTCGCGGCGTGGAGCTGCGCGATCGCCCTCCGCGCCATCCGCCGGTCATGGCCGGCGCTGACCTTCCCCGTATTCAGCGCGGTCGTGTTCGCGGCGCTGCCGTTCGTCAAGCAGGATTTCGGCCAGCGCGAGCACCTGGCGCTGCTGCTGACGCTGCCGTATCTGTTCATGGCAGCGAGCGACGCCCGTGCGCCCGCATGGGAGCGACTGACGACGGGCGTTGGCGCCGGTCTTGGCTTCGCCATCAAGCCGCACTTCCTCGCGGCGTGGCTGGTGGTGGAAGTGGCCGCGCTGGTTGCCAGAGGCGCGCGCAGCTGGATCAGGATGGAACTCGTCGCTGCGGCGGCGACGATCGCTGCGTATGGCGTTGCGGTGCTGGTGTTCGTGCCGCAGTATCTCCCTGTCCTGGCCGAGGTCCGCGAGGTGTACGGAGGTCTGAATGCACCGGTGTCGGCGCTCATCCGGCTCCCGGAAGTGCAGATCTGGATCGGCGCCGCGGCGCTCGCGGCGAGCTTCCGGTGGGGGCGGGACGGCCGGCTGCCCTTGATGCTGTTCGCCGCGGCGACCGGGTTCGTGCTGGCCGCGCTGCTGCAGATGAAGGGGTGGAGCTACCACCTGTATCCGGCGCGCGCGCTGCTGCTGCTCTTCTTCGTGGCGGCGACCTCGGTGATCCTGGATCGTGCGCCGCAGTTCGTCGCCCTGCTGAGGGGAGGCCTGACCGGCCTGGCGACGGTGTTCGCCGCCGTGCTCGCCGTGTCGTCGGCGCGCTACGTCCTCGAGGCGCGGCATCCGGCGGCGCCCGATCTGGTGACGCCGCTCGTCGACGCGATCCGGCGAGACGCGCCGGAAGGGCCGCTCGCCGTGCTCAGTACCGCGACCTTTGTCTATCCGGCGTTTCCCGCGGTGAACTACACGCACGCGAGATGGGGACTCCGCCAGAACTCCGTGCTGTTTCTGGAAGCACTCTACGCCGGAGAAGAGGGTCCGGGCGGCGTCGCGCCGCCGCATCCCGTCGCCGCGATGCGCCCGACGGAGCGGGCGCTCTTCCATGAGCTGACCGACGACCTGTGCCGGACGCCGCCGCGCCTGCTGCTCGTCGATGCCGTCGATCCCCGTTCGCGATCGACGCGGCGCACCTTTGACGTCGTGGCCTACGTGCGCCAGGACGCGCGCGTCGCTGCGCTGCTCGAGCACTATCGCGCCCAGGAGACCATCGGCCGGTTCAGCGTGCTCGTGCCCGACGGACCGCTGGAGTGCCGGTGAAATCACGTGCCGCGCTGGCGGTCGCCCTCCTCGTCGCCTGGCTGAACTTCCTGCTGACGATGAAGTGGGCCGCGTATGACGGCGCGCTAAACGGGTGGAAGCGGCCCTGGTACGCCGCCGCGCTTCTGGCCGCCACCGTGCTGGTTGCGATCGGCAAGGACATGGGTCGGGCGGTGCGCGCGCCGTGGGCCCGCTGGCTGTTCGCCGGCGGCTGGGTCTGGCTGACCGTCGTGCTCTTCGTGACGCTCCCGCCGGCCACATGGCGGCTGATTCCGTTTGCCGACGACTGGGTGCCGCGCTTTCAGGGAACGGCCGACGGCGTGGCATTGCTCCGCCATGGCGCCGTGGTTGGCTGGCAATGGGCGTTCCTGGGCGGCTACTGGACGTCGGGCGACCTGGGGCAGACGCTGACGCTGATCGGTGCGATCCCGATGACGCTGTTCGGTGATCGAGTCGGGTATCACCTGCTGCACGCCCTGCTCGTCTTCGGCATCCCGTTGATCGTCTATCTCGACATCCGGGCCGACGGCCGCCGCGATGTCGCATGGCTGGCCGGCTTCTTCACGCTGCTGTGCGTGGTCGGCATGTTCGGCACGCTGATGCCGAACGGCGACACGAACTCGATCGCCGGCGTGTTCTGCGCGATGGTGGCGCTTGGCGGCCGCCGCCTGGCGCGGCTCGGCTGGCGCGGCGGCGACGCGGTGACGCTCGTTGGCCTTACCCTCGCGCTCTACACGCACACGGCGTTCTTCGGCTACGCGCTGGTGTATCTGGCCGTCGACGCCGCGTTCTACCGCGACTGGCGGAGCGGCGTCCGGATCGCGGTGATTGCCGCAGTGGCGCTGATCGCGGCGGCGCCGCAATTCGTCGAGCTGGTCCTCTACCCGCGGTTCTACCTGACCAACAACGTCATCTACGCGCCAGGACCGATCGGCTTGTCGAGCGTCGCGCACCAGGTCTATTACAACGTCGAGATCCTGCTGCACCCGCACCGCTGGTTCAACGACTACATGTCGCTGACCAACGTATTCCTCGTCGTGATCGCGTGGACGGCCTTCCGCGGCGACGGCTCCAGGCCGCATTTCTACGCGTGGGCGGCGCTCGCCACCATGGCGATGCTGCGCCTGAACGTGCGCGAAGCCGGATACCTCTTCGCGCGCGAGATGCACATGCTCGCGGCGCTGACGCCGGCGCCGCTCGCCTGGTTCGTGTGCACGCAGTCCGGCTCGCGGCGCCTGGCGCTCGCTCTCACCGCCATTGTCGGCTTGTATCCGCAGACGACGCTGGCGCCGCTGGCCCACGTCGACAGCATCCGTGAGTTCGACGCAGCGCTGGTCGATCGCCTGTCGGCGCTCGACGGCCACCTGGTACTGCTCGAGGCCAGCCCGCACCTCGATCTCAACGCGGAGCCTGGACGGCAGTCGGAGCGTACGCCCTTCGCCGCTCACTTCGAAGCGCTCCTGCCCGCCGCGACCGGCCGCCGCTTCTACGGCCAGCAGTGGGACACCTGGCACTGGACGCCGCTTCGGGGGCAGGTGATCGCGGCGGGTGCATTCCGCGGGACCTTCCTGTCACGGACGCCGCCCGAGGCGCTCCAGGCCGAACTACGACGCTGGGGCGTGCGGCATCTCGTGGTGTGGTCGGTGGCGACGAAGGCCTACCTCGATGCCGCGCCGCTCGTGTTCACCAGGAAGTGGAGCAGCGGACGCTGGATCCAGTACGAGCTCGCCGACGCCGACGAGCGGTCGGTCGCCGTCGAAACGGGAGCGGGCCGCCTCGTCAGCTCGACTCCGCTCGACGCGCGCGTCGCCCTGTCGGGGGTGCGGCGCGACGAAACCGTGGTGGTTCGCACGAACTATTTTCCGGCCTGGCGGGCGGACGCGGCGGGGGCGGATGTGTCGCTGTTCCCGCTAGACGGTCAGCTCGCATTCCGGGCGCCGCGGGACGGCGACTATGCCGTCGACTTCCACTACCCGCGCCGCACCGGCCTCCTGCTCTTCGCGATGGGAACGTTCGTCGCTGGTGCGGTGCTGCTGTCGGTGGGGAAGTCGCAGCGACGGCACCCGGCGGCGGCTTGAGGCGTTCATCCGGCTCTCACCGCCACGCGTGGCGGGCCCTCTATTCCATCTGCATGCCGTTCGATCCGTACCCCTGATAGTCGCCGCGCCGCTTCCACGGCGGCACCCACGCCGTGGCCTTCGCCAGCTTCGGCATGTGTGGAATTTCGAATCGGGATTCGGCGATCAGGCGCCGCGAGATTCCGATCACCGGCTGGATCCGCTTCGTCAGCTTCTCGACGCTGTCCATCCAGGAATCCGTGCCGATGTCGTACACCATCCTGTTCACGACATCCGAGGTGTCCACGCAGACGAGGTAGTAGCAGCCGAGGAGCGCATACTCGTCGAACACCGTGTAGGTGATCGGCTCCGTGCCGGCCATCACGTCGTTGGCGTGGGCCTTTTCCTGAAAGTCGCGGCCGATGACGTACACCTGATACGTGAGCTTGGCGATGCCCATCAGGCCCGCCGCGATCGTCTCGGCGGCCGGACCGGCGGCGGCGGTCGCGGCGCCGCGGGCAATCGCCTCGAATGCCGACATCGTGCCCTGGGTGGCGCGCCTGGCGACGTCGCGCGACAGGACTTGCTCGATCGCCAGCACGGCGTTGTACGGGTCGCCCATGCGGACCGCCGTCCGGCAGGCCTTCACGACCGAGCGCCCGTAATAGGCCTGCGCCAGCTTGCCGAACTGAAAGACCGCGTTGACTCCCGAGGTGAGGATGCCGGCGTATGGCGCCATGTTCTTCACCAGGTCCCCGAGAACCTCCGTGCCGAGATAGTTGGCGACCTCGACCTCGAGACTGACGTGGGCGGAGCCCGCGCCGAAGAAGCCGCGGAACAGCGAGGTGATCGTGCCCTGGAACGCGGGGCTCGGCGCCCCGAGCGCCGCGGCGCCGCGGCGGATGTTCTCGAGACTGCCGGCCGCGCTCACCCCGGGAATGATCATCTTCGACCGCCGGGTCACCAGGGTGCGTCCGCGGAACATCGTGTCGATGAGGCGTTGCCGCTGCTCGATCATGTAGTCCATCGGCGTCAGGTCGGCCGACGGACCGCGCAGCATCGTGTCGAGATCGGTGACGCCCCCCTTGTGATTGCGGTCGCTCTTCGCCCAGTCGGCCTTCTGGCTTTTCCACTGAGAGAACGCGCCGCTGAGCTTGCGCAGGTGGGCAGCGGTGGGGAAGGCGTCGTAGTTCTTCATCGCGGCGTCGACGCCCTTGAGCGACTGGCTTCGCACCGACAGCATCCCGAGATTGGTCCGCTGCATCCACTGGTCGTAGGTCATGTGCACGCCGGCACTCCTCTCGCAGTTCGGGGATTTCAGGCAGAGCTTACTCGAAACGGCCAGAGCCCCGTCACGCGAAACGCGACCGACCGCCCGAGTCAAACTGCTGAATCGACTGCGCGGTGGGCAGGCGCGTGAAGGAATGGCGGAGAGGGAGGGATTCGAACCCCCGTGCCGGTTACCCGGCAAGACGCTTTCGAGGCGCCCCCGTTACGACCACTTCGGTACCTCTCCGCGAACTCCGTATTTTACTACGATTGCCCTCGCCTCGAGTCCGCCAGCCAGTTCTTCGGGAAGTGCGGGGCTGGTTCACGCGGCGAGTACACTGACGCGCGTGCCTCAGCTCACCGGACAGCAGGAGCGGCTGCGCCAGGACCTCGGCCTCGGCGGCCGCATGTCGGAGCGGGCGCGCGCCCGGCTCCTCAATCACGACGGCAGCTTCAACATCCGTCGCAACGAGCTGAGCCCGTTGCATCCCTACAACGCGTACCACACGGTGCTGTCGCTGACCATCCCGCGCCTACTCGGATTGCTGTGCGCGGGCTACGCGGTGACGAACGGGTTCTTCGCGGTTCTCTACTGGCTCTGCGGCGCCGGCGCGCTCGATGGCGCGCCACGAACCCCGCTCGGCCGGTTCGAAGCCTGCCTGTTCTTCAGTGTGCAGACGCTCGCCACGATCGGCTACGGGCGAATCGTCCCGGTGACGCGCGCCGCCAACGTGCTCGTCGCCTTCGAGGCGCTCTTCGGCCTCCTCGGCTTCGCCATCGTCAGCGGTCTGCTGTTCGCGCGCTTCACGCGGCCCACCGCGAAGATCAGCTTCAGCAACAACGCGCTCATCGCCCCCTACGAAGGCGGGTGGGCGTTGATGTTCCGGCTCGTCAATCTGCGCAACCACGATCTGACCGACGTCCACACCGTGGTGTCGTTCGCGCGGTGGGAAACCGGACCGGACGGCGAGCGGACCCGCGAGTTCGATCAGCTCCGGCTCGAGCGCGACTCGATCATCTTCATGCCGCTGCACTGGGTGATCGTCCATCCGATCGATGAGGCCAGCCCGATGCGCGGCCTGACGCAGGAATCGTTCGCCGCGGCCGCCCCCGAGATCGTGTGCCTGATCACGGCAGACGACGAGACGTTCGCGCAGACGGTCCACGCGCGCACGAGCTATGCCGCCGAAGACCTGATCTGGGGAGCCCGCTTCGGGGACATGTACCTGGCCGACTCCAGTCGAGTGGCGATCGACATGGGACGCCTGCACGACCACGCGCGCCTGGAGAAGCCGCCCACCCGGCTCTGAGCACTTCGGCGTCGGCTGGTCGTGGTGACGACGCGACGGCTGGCGCCGCCGCTGCGGGCTCGAAAATCGCGTTCCGATACCAAAAACGCAATCGGTGTGCTGTTTCTGTACGCGTCCCTGGAGCACGCTATTGGGCCTGTCGTGACGATCTTCGCAGGGGCGTGCAGCGGCCGGCCAAACGATGCAGCTCGCCCATGGCACGCCTCGTGCCATGAGGCAGGTCACTCCATGTCAGCGCCCTTCGATCGTACTGGCCGTTCGGAATCAGCGTCATCGGCTTTTCTCGTTTCGGTCCCGTCTGATATCCGCCCCTCTGGTCTCACTTACGAGCCGTTCTACGGCCTCAAGGAAAAGCCCTTCAGTCTGACCTCGGACTCGCGCTTCTTCTATCAGAGCCGAGCGCACGCGCCGGCGTTCGACGATCTGCTGAATGCGATCCGCCGCCGCGAGAGCCTGAACGCGCTGACCGGCGACGTCGGCACCGGCAAGACGACGCTGTGCCGGGCGGTGCTCGAGAGCCTCGATCGAAAGACGTTCAGCGCGTTCGTCCGCGACCCGTTTGCGTCGCGCGAAGAGCTGCTCAAGGTGCTGCTCGCCGATTTCGGCGTCGCGTCGACCGAGGACATCGCCAGCGGCCGGCTGCGTGGCGCCACACGCACCGAGCTGCACTATGTGCTGCAGGAGTTCCTGGCCACGCTGGCGCCGCTACAGGCCTTCGCGGTCGTGATCATCGACGAGGCGCAGAACCTGTCGCCGCAGCTCCTCGAGGAAGTGCGCATCCTCTCCGACGCGGAAGGGCTGCTCCAGGTGGTGCTGGTCGGGCAGCTCGAGCTGCGCGGGCAGCTGGCCCGGGCCGAGATGCGCCAGCTCGATCAGCGCGTCTCCGTGCACTGCCAGCTGCAGGCGCTGGATGTGGCGGGCGTCGCCGGCTACATCTCGCACCGGCTGCACGTGGCCGGCGGCAGCTCCGACCGCGTGCGGTTCACCGGCGACGCGGTCGAGGCGATCTACGCCCGCTCGGGCGGCGTGCCGCGTGTGATCAACCGGCTCTGCGATCGTGCGCTGCATTGCGGCTATTCGCGGCGCGACGCGTCCATCGACGCCGAGATCGTGGCGCAGGCGAACCCGTTGTCTGCCGACGGCGCCCGTGCGGCCGCCGCGCTATTGACGGCGGCTGCACCGATCGCTGTAGCGCCGCTACCGGCGCCGCCTTTGGCGGCCGCACCGATCCAGACGCCGCCGCCTCCGGCCGTCATCGCAGCGCTGGCGCCGTTTGCGCCGGATCCGCCGCCGCCTCATGCCGCCGTCCTGTCGTTGGCACCCTCTGCGCCGGCCCAGCCCCAGGCGGCAGCGGCCGTCGCGGCGCCGCGGGCGACGTCGATGCCAGCCGATGTTCCGCCGCCGCTCGAAGCGCTCGCGTCGATCGCGGCGCAGCCGGCGGCGACAGCTACCGCGCCAGCGACGGATGCCGCGGTCGATTCCGGAGCCGCACGACAGGCGCTGCCGGCGCAGCTCGAGTCGTGGCTGGCCGAGCTCGATGGCCAGCCAGCGATCGAGTCCGGTTGGAGCGAGCACTCGACGCCGAGAACGCCCGTCGCGCCGCAACCGGTCGGACGCCGCGCGGGCCTCAAGGTTCGCATTCCCGCCGGCACGAATCCATATCGTCACACGCACGCCGATCGGATGCGGCGCCGCTGGACGCGGCGGTTCGTCGGCAGCGCAGTCGCCCTGATCCTGCTGCTCGCCGCCATCGTCGCCGGACCGGCCGCGGTCGCGGCGTCGGTCGACATCCTGTCGTCGGTGGAGGAGCAGTTCACGCCGCCGGCGTATCCGTTGCTGCCGGTCTCGCCCGCGACGCCGGTGGGCGCTCCCGCCCGAATCGCCACGGCCGCCGGTCCCCTCGACTCGATCGAGCCGGGCCAGTAACCCGTCTGTCCGCCGTGTTACGCGCACAGTGGATCGGGCCGGAGCGCAGGAAACGGCTCACCTTGCCCTGGCCTCCACAGCGACGGTAAGGTGGGCGCGACGATGCCTGTGCGCATTCTTTGTCCGCAGCTCATCGACGCCACTGCGCGCGCGCGGCTGCATGCAGCGGTGGAATCGGCCATCCGCCGCTGGCGTCCAGGCTTCGAGCGGTGGCAACTGAGCCTGTTCCGCTCGCAAACCGGCGATGGATGGGATCTCGCCATTCGCGGGCCCAGGTTTCGCAAGGTCCTCACCCTGTACGGTCCGCTCGACGACCTGCCGGGCTTGGTCACCGCCTACGTCGACGCCGTCCTGGCGAACGCCTGAGACGGTTCGAGGACATAATCTGACCGTGCATGTCAGCGAGGCATACGGCGCCCTGGCCGCGGCGCGTCACGCCGATCCGTTTTCGATTCTCGGCCCGCACCTCACCGACGGCGGGCTGACGATCCGCGCCTTTCACCCGTCACGCCAGGCGATCGACGTGGTCCACGCGCAGGGAACGACGCCGATGACCCGCGTCGACGAAAGCGGCGTGTTCGAAGCGGTGTTTCGCGGCGCCGGCGCCGCGTTCGACTACCGGCTGCGGCTGCGCGACGCCGGCGGGCACGCCGCCGAGATCGACGATCCCTACCGCTTCGGGCGCGTCATCACCGAATACGATCTCTACCTGTTCGCACAGGGAAAACACACCCGCATCTACGAGAGGCTCGGCGCGCACCCGATGACCCTGGAAGGCGCCGCCGGCGTCCACTTCGCCGTGTGGGCGCCCAACGCCGAGCGGGTCAGCATCGTCGGCGACTTCAACGCGTGGGACGGCCGCCTGCATCCGATGCGGCGGCTCGGCGCGAGCGGCGTCTGGGAGATCTTCATCCCCGCGATCGGCGAAGGGCAGCGCTACAAGTTTGAGATCCGGTCGAGGCGCCACGGCGAGATTCTGCTCAAGACCGATCCGTTTGGCTTCCGGTTCGAGCAGCCGCCGATGACGGCGTCGATCGTCGCGCGCCGCGGGCATGACTGGAACGACGCGCAGTGGTTCGTGGATCGTGCGGGACGCAACGCCTGGTTCAACCGCCCGATGACGATCTACGAGGTGCACCTCGGCTCGTGGGCCTGCGTCCCCGAGGAGCACGGCCGGCCGCTGACCTACCGGGAGCTCGCGGAACGGCTGATCCCCTACGTGCAGGAGATGGGCTACACACACATCGAGCTGCTGCCGGTGATGGAGCACCCCTACGCGCCGTCGTGGGGCTACCAGGTGACCGGCTTCTTCGCGCCGACCAGCCGCTTCGGCAGCGCGGAGGACTTCAAGGGCTTCGTCGAGCGCTGCCACCAGGCCGGCATCGGCGTGATCCTCGACTGGGTGCCTGGACACTTCCCGAAGGACGCGCACGGGCTGGCCCGCTTCGACGGCACTGCGCTCTACGAGCACGCCGATCCGCGGCAGGGCGAGCACCGCGAGTGGGGAACGTTGATCTTCAACTACGGCCGCAACGAAGTGCGCAACTTCCTGTTGGCCAACGCGCTCTTCTGGCTCGAGGAATATCACGTCGACGGCCTTCGCGTCGACGCCGTCGCGTCGATGCTCTACCTGGATTACTCGCGTCCGGAAGGCCAGTGGGTGCCCAACCGGTTCGGCGGCCGCGAAAATCTCGACGCGATCGAGTTCCTGCGCGAGCTGAACGCTCTGACGCACGGCGAGCACCCCGGATCGATCACCGTGGCGGAGGAGTCGACGGCCTTTCCGTCGGTATCCCGGCCGACCTACCTGGGGGGCCTCGGTTTCACCTACAAGTGGAACATGGGCTGGATGAACGACACGCTCGAGTACCTCAAGAAGGATCCGGTGCACCGGCGCTATCACCAGCAGCTGCTCACCTTCTCGCTGCTCTACGCGTTCTCCGAGAATTTCATCCTGCCGTTCTCGCACGACGAGGTCGTGCACATGAAGGGCTCGATGTGGGCCAAGGCGCCGGGCGACGACTGGCAGAAGGCCGCCAGCCTGCGCACCCTTTACGGCTACATGTACGCGCACCCCGGCAAGAAGCTGATGTTCATGGGGTGCGAGTTCGGCCAGACCCGCGAATGGAGCCACGACCGCAGCCTCGACTGGCATCTGCTCGAGCAGCCGCTGCATGCCGGGCTGCGCGCGTTCGTTCGCGATCTGAACCGCATCTACGCGGCGGAGCCGGCGCTGCACCAGTGCGACTTCGAATCGTCAGGCTTCCAGTGGCTCGACTGCAACGACACCGACAACTCGGTCGTGTCGCTCGTCCGGCGTGGGACGAACCCCGACGACTTCCTCGTCGCCGTCTTCAATTTCACGCCGGTGTCGCGGCAGGGCTACACCGTCGGCGTGCCCGCCGCGGCGAGCTACGACGAGCTGCTCAACAGCGATGCGGCCACCTTCGGCGGCAGCAACACCGGCAACGGCGGCACGGTTGTCCCCGACGCGACTCCGTCGCACGGCTTCGCTCAGTCGCTGCGTCTGACGCTGCCGCCTCTGGGATTCCTGCTGCTGAAGCCACGGCCCGCCGCCGGCCGTCAGGGATGACCGCGGGTCGCGCCGTGTTCGTCCGCCGCTATCCTTGACTCATCTTGACGATCGCATCCCAGGTCTCGGGCGGTACCGGCATCACCGACAGGCGTGGCAGGCGGGTGAGCTCGAACGACGCGAAGCGCCGGTCGGCCTTGATCGCCGCCAGGGTCACCGGCGACGCCAGCTTCTTCACCGGCTCCATGTCTACCGCGTAGAGCTTGCCGGTCTTGTCTTTCGGATCGGCGTAGGCGTCGCCGGCCGCGCGGCAGATCCCGATCACCGCCTTCTCGTTACCCGTGTGATAGAAGAAGACCCGGTCGCCCTTCTTCACGCCGCGCAGGTGCCGCTGCGCCACCGGATTTTTCACGCCGGTCCACGAGGTGCCGCCGTCGCGCATGAGATCGTCGAAGCTGTAATTGGCGGGCTCTTCCTTGAACAGGTAGTTCATGATCGGACAGGATACCCGAGTGACGGACTGGGACGCGCCCAGGACTCTCGTGCGCCTCGAGCACCTGCGCTGACTGCCGATGGCGAAGCGTAAAACGCCCGACTACGAGCACCTCCGTCTGACCGACGCCATCGAACCCGGCGTGCGGGTCATCCTGGTCGGCATCAATCCCGGCGTCCTGTCGGCGTTGAGCGGTCACCATTTCGCGGGACCGACCAACCGCTTCTGGGGTCTGCTCTACGAGGCAGGGATCGTGCCCGAGCCGGTGACGCACGAAGACGACGTGCGTCTGCCGCAATGGGGCATCGGCATGACCAATCTGATCGCGCGGCCGAGTCCTGGCATCGACGTGCTCACGCCTCAGGAGTACGTGGAGGGCTGGCGCATCCTCGAAGCCAAGATCGCACGCTATCGCCCGCGCATCGTCGCGTTCGTCGGCGTGACGATGTACCGGGCGCTGTGGAGGGTGCTCGGGCACGCCAGGGCGCCGGCGGTCGAACCGGGATTCCAGCGCGCGACCGCGCACGGCGCGCGGATCTTCGTGCTGCCGAACCCGAGCGGACGCAACGCGCACTTCAGCTACGACGAGATGCTGGCGTCGTTCACGGCGCTGGCGCGCGCGTTGGCGCGCCTGCCGGGAAAGCCGCCACGAAGAAAACGCGTGGCCGTGTAGGGGAGTCCGAGGGCGGCGCCCTCGGATATCAATGTGCGCCGATCGAGCCGCCGCCGCCGCGCGGACGTTGCATGAGCAGGATGAGCGGCAGCAGCGCCAGGAACATCACGCCGAGGATCCGGAAGAGCAGCACGAACGACACCATGTAGGCCTGCTGCTGCACCATGCCGAACAGCGCCGCGTAGGCGCGCTGGGTTGCGGTCGTGATGTCGGCGCCAGCCGCGATGAAACCGGCGCGGGCCGCCTCGAACGCACGCTGCGTCTGCGGCGAATACGCGTCGACGTTGGCGCCGAACACGTTGATATACGCCTGCTGCTGCCGCAACAGCATCGTGCCGGTGACGGCGATGCCGATGCTGCCGCCGAGGTTGCGCATCAGGTTGAAGAGCGAGGTCGCGTTACCCATCCGCTCGCGCGGAATCAGGTCCATGCTGATCGTCGTGAGCGGCACGAACACCGCCGACAGTCCGAGTCCCTGGAAGAACTGCGGCCAGAAGATGTCCCAGTAGCCGGCGCTCATATTCAGCTCGCCCAGCCAGAACAGCGTCACCGCGCCAAGCAGCAGCCCGACCCCGACCATCTTGCGCGCATCGATCTTGCCGATCAGCAGGCCGACCATCGGCATGCCGATCAGCGATCCCATGCCGCGCGGCGCCATCGCGATGCCGGCCTGCATCGACGGATAGCCGAGCAGCGTCTGCAGCATGATCGGCAGCAGCACCGTACTCCCGTAGAGCACGAAGCCGAGCGTCGTCATCAGCGTGACCCCGGCGCTGTAGGTGCGGTTCTTGAACACGTGGAGATCGACGATCGGCTCCTTCGCCATCCACTCGCGGATCACGAACGCGATGACGCCGCCGATCGCGACGTAGACCAGCCCCGAGATGAACGGCGACGTCATCCAGTCGTGTTCTTGTCCGAGATCGAGCGCAACCTGTAGGGACCCGATCCACAGCGCCAGCAGGCCGATGCCCCAATAGTCGATCTTCGACGCCTCCTGCCGGAGGTACGAGGGATCGAAGATGTAGAGCTGCGTCATGACGAGCGACGCGATACCGACCGGCAGGTTGATGTAGAACACCCACCGCCAGCTGTAGGTGTCGGTCAGCCAGCCGCCGAGCACCGGCCCCAGAATCGGCGCGACGACGATGCCGAGGCCCCAGAAGCCCATCGCCTTGCCGCGCTGGTCGGGCGGAAAGGCCTCGAGCAGGATCGCCTGCGACAGCGGTTGCATGGCGCCGCCGGTGGCCCCCTGGATCAGCCGGAAGGCGACAAGCAGCGGCAGGTTCGGGGCGAGGCCGCAGAGCAGCGACGCCAGCGTGAAGCCGGACACCGACATCATCAGCAGGCGCTTGCGCCCGAAGTTGCGGGCCAGCCAGCCGGTCATCGGCAGGATG
Organism: Vicinamibacterales bacterium; assembly: GCA_036496585.1. NCBI lineage: Bacteria > Pseudomonadati > Acidobacteriota > Vicinamibacteria > Vicinamibacterales > Vicinamibacterales bacterium. The sequence continues at coordinate 28,343 of DASXLB010000060.1, read as the reverse complement.
ATGGCGTTGGCGACGAGATACGACGTCAGCACCCATGTCGATTCGTCGATCGTCGCGGACAGGTTGCCGGCGATGTGCGGCAGCGACACGTTGACGACGGTGGTGTCGAGCACCTCCATGAACGTCGCGAACATGACCGCGATCGCCACGATCCATGGGTTGACGTGCTTGTGTTCGCTCACAACGATCCTTCTCGGGTCCTTCGACGTCCTTCGCGTCTACCGGACGAACACGGTCGGCGTGACGCTCATGCCAGGACGGAGCAGGTGGTTCGGATCTTCGCCAGGCTCGAGATACAGCTTCACCGGAATCCGCTGCACGACTTTCACGAAGTTGCCGGTCGCGTTCTCCGGCGGCAGCAGGCTGAACTTGGCGCCGGTCGCGGCGGCGATGCTGTCGACGTGCGCCTTGAAGGTGCGTCCGCCGAGCCCGTCGACGTCGATCTCCGCCTTCTGCCCCGGCCGCATGTCCCTGAGCTGCGTCTCCTTGAAGTTGGCGGTGATCCACGTGTCGGTGAGATTCACCAGTGCCATCAAGGGCTGTCCAGGCTGGATGACCTGTCCGATTTCCACGGCCTTGCGGCTGACGACGCCCGCGGTGGGCGCTTTGATCGTCGTGTACTGCAGGTTCAGTTCCGCCTGCGCGAGCGTCGCCTGTGCCTGCTTCACCCTGGCCTCTGCCGAGGCGGCCTTGGCCTGCGACACCTGCAGTTGCTGTGGCGCGGTCCGCGCCGTGTCGAGGTTGGCCTGTGCCTGCGCCGCGCCGGCCCGGGCCTGCGCGACCCGCTGCTGCGACACGGTGATGCCCCCTTGCGCGGCGATGACGTCCGACTTGGCGGCATCAGCCGCGGCCCGCGACGAATCAGCCTGCGCGACCGCGGCGTCGAGCTGCTGCTGGGGGATCTCGTCCTTCTGGGCGAGCGGCCTCAGGCGATCGACGTCGCGGGCTGCCTTCACCGCCGACGCCTCGCGCTCACGCTGGTGCGCCTGCGCGGCGGCGAGATTCGCCTCGGCGACCTGCACCTGGTGCTCGGTCTCGGAGACCGAGGCTTGCGCCGACTGCACACCGCCCGACGCGGTCGTCACCCCGGCGCCGGTCTCGATGCGCGCGATCGGCACGCTCGTCGTCGCCGCGATGGCGTTGGCCTGCGCGTCGGCGAGCTCGGCGCGGGCGCGATCGACGGCGACCTGGTAGTCGCTCGGATCGATCTGCACCAGCAGGACGCCGGCCTCGACCGCCAGGTTGTTGTCGACCGCGACCTTGATCACCGTGCCGCCGACCCGCGGCGCGATCTGCGTGATCCGTCCATCCACCTGCGCGTCGTCGGTCGATTCGCGCCCGCGCGAACGCCACCAGAAGATTGTGGCCACCGCGAGCAACACGACCAGAACGAGTGCGCCAATCCGCCACCGAGCCATTACTGCCGTCCTCCTTCACGAGGGCTACGGAGGACAGGTCCTCCGAGATATTGAGTCACCGCTGCTTCGCCGATGCCGAGCGCCTCCGCCAGCGACGCTTTCGCGACGTTGTGCGCGTAGAGCGCGGAGATGTAGGCGTCCGACGCGGCCGCCACCGCTTCCTGGGCCTGCGTCAGTTCGAGGTTGTCCGCCACGCCCGCCCCGAAGCGATCGCGCGCCTGCTGCAGCTGCTGCCCGGCCAGATCCGTGTTGGTGCGGGCCGCCTGCACCTGCTGGTCGGCGGCGGTCAAGTCGAGCAGCGCGCTGCGCACCTCGTACTCGATGCGGCCGTGCATGTCGGCGAGCTCCGCTTCACGCTGTCGCAGCGCCGAGTCCGATTCGATCCGGCGGGCGGTGATCCGCCCGGAGTCGAAGATTGGCACGCGCACGGTGGCCGCGATCGAGTAGGTATTGGCGGCGGCGGCCACGGTCTGACCGATGGCCCCCCAGTCGCCGTCGAGCCGGAGCGAGGGGAGCAGCGCCATGCGCGCCGCCTGGCGCGTTGCCTGTGCCGCCTCGAGCTGGCTCTTCGCCGCGAGGTAGTCGGGACGCTGATCCAGGGCGCTCTGCACGGCCGCCTCGAGCGCCGGCGGCGGCAGCGGCGCGTAGGGCATCGCATCGGTCAGCGTAATCGTCTGGCCGACCGGAATGCCGACCGCGCGCTTCAGCTGCAGCTTCAGCTTCTCGTATTCGTTCTCGGCCGCGATGGCGCGCTGCCGCTGCGTCTGGGTCTGCACCTGCGCCCGCAGCACGTCGATGCCGGCGACCAGACCGGCGCTCTTCAGATCCTGCGCCTGCGTCAGCAGCGTCTCCGACGTCTGCTGCTGGGCGTGCACCGACTCGACGCGGCTGGCCGCCGAGACCGTCTCGAGATACAGGTTGACCGCGACGAGCACGACCAGATCGCGCGCCGAGCGCACGCCGTACTTGGCGGCCTGCTGCCGTGCGTCGGCAGCGCGCTTCTCGTTGAGCGCCGACAGGTCGATGACCGGCTGCGACACCGCGATGCGCGCGTCGAAGACGTTGAAAGGGCCGACGATCGGGTCGGCCGCGGGGAACCCGTAGGCCTCGAGGTTGATCACCTGCCGGCTCCCGCGCATCGAAGCGGCGACGTTGGGCAGCAGATCGGCCAGCGCCCGCCAGCGCGCCCCATGCGCGCCGGCCTCAGTTTCTTCCTGCAGCAGCAGGCCGAGGTTCGCCTGCAGCGCGCGCTGCACCGCATCGGCCGCCGACAGGTTGAGGGCCTCGGCCGTCACCGTACCTTTGGGCACGCTCCCGAAAAACGGGTTCGACGATTGCTGCAGCGGCTGCGCCTGCTGCGCGAGAAGGCCTGCCACGAGCGTGGCAGCCACCATGCCGGCGATCATTGTCCGAAACGTCCTTTCATTCTCACCTGGCGGCTTCGCCCCGCCGGACCCCCGTCTCGCGTCGCTCGCTCGCTGGGGTCACGCCGAGCGGGTAGATCGACGCGGACAATTCCGCGGGATCCCGATACGCGGAACGGCGCCGGGAAGCCGGCGCCGTCGGGCATCCGCATCCGTGTGAATCTTCCGGTCCTCTATGTGGAGTCCCGCTTCATGCAGGACACGCTGCCACGCCAGCGTGTGTCCGTAGACCGTGTCGACGAGCGTGCCGTCAAGGTCGAAGATGACCGCTCGCCCTCGCCGGCCGCCGGACGGCCCGGCACCGATGCCGGCTGCCGAATCACCAATGTCAATTGGGCCTTTCTACCGCCGGCCGCGCGACGCGACGGCACCCGCCTGCCGCGGCGACGCCTTCGTCACATGGTCCTCGCCGCCCGGGGGCGCATCGACCCATCGCTCGGCCCACCGGCCAACCGCGCACAGGGCCTGCTCGAGCGCGCGTCCTTTCTCGGTGAGCTGGTACTCGACGCGGACCGGCGTCTCCGGGACGACAATGCGCGCCACGATCCCCTCGCTTTCCAGCTCGCGCAGACGCTCCGAGAGCATGCGGTCGCTGATGTCGGGGATGGAACTGCGCAGCTCCGCGAACCGCATCCGGTCGGTCAGAAGCAAACGGATGACCGCGCCCGTCCAGCGGCCGCCGATGAGCTCGACGGCCCGATGAAACTTTGCGCAGAGATGCGGTTTCACGCCCACAGCCGACAGTCTATCAGAAAGAAACTACTTGACACAATCTACTTACAAAAATATAGTAACGGAACTGTTGATTAGTTGTGAACATTGCGTAAGCATGGAGGAACGATGAGCACCGCCGCCGCCACCACTCCCGTCACGTCCACCTGGAAGATCGACCCGGCGCACAGCCACGTCGAGTTCGCCGTCAAACACCTCATGATTTCGACGGTGCGCGGCCGCTTCGCCGGAGTCGAGGGCACCGTGCGTCTCGACGACAGCACCCCGGCCGCGGCCGGCGTCGACGTCACGATCGACGTCGCCTCGATCGACACCCGCGAGCCGAGGCGCGACGAGCACCTGCGCTCGTCCGACTTCTTCGACGCCGAGCGCTTTCCGCGCATCACCTTCAGCGCGCAGCGCATCGCCGATCGCCACGCCGAGACGTTCAAGTTGCCGGGCGACCTGACGATCCACGGCGTCACCAGGCCGATCGTACTCGACGTGGTCGGGGCCGGAAGCGTCAAGGATCCGTGGGGCGGCGAGCGCCGCGGGTTCAGCGCCACCGCAGCCGTCCGGCGCAGCGACTTCGGGTTGACCTGGAACCAGGCGCTCGAGGCCGGCGGCGTCCTGGTCGGCGACGAGGTGAAGATCCTGCTGGAATTGGAGCTGCTGCGCGGCTGAGCGGCGCGGGCAGCGCACCCGGAGCGGTTCGGCGCCCTGCCTCAGGGGCGCTTCGCCGCCGGGTAGTCGGTCGTGATCGCGTCGGTGGCGATCCAGACAGGCCCGTTCTGCACGTTGTGGCAGGCGCGCTTTTCCGCCCATCGCCACATCGCGTCGAGTACGACCACTTCGCTCATTGCACCGGCGCGCCGAAGCTCGTTCACCGGCGTGCCGGCACGCATCACGTCTTTGACGCCGCACGCTTCCGTCGCGCGCTGCGGGTCGACGTAGATCTGGACATCTGATTGCGCGACGACGGGCCGGTAGAACGCCCGGTCGTCGTCGATGGCGCTGAAGAAGTCCGTGGCATAGCGGCGCGCCAGGCCGCGCCCTTCTTCGTCCACCGGCGCGTCGCGGATCGCCGCCTCGATTTCCGGTCGGCGCCCGAGGAAGTGGCGCCGCAGCCCGTCGAGCTCGTCCCTGGGCAACAGCGATCGCGTGCGCTGCACCTGGCTCAGGACCTCGATCTCGATCGGCGACTTCGCCGGCACGAACCCCCGGTTCCACACCGTGTCGAACCAGGCGTGACGGCCGACGACCGCGCCGGCGAGATCGAAGTCCTTCATCACCAGAGCGGTGCCGTTGCCGCGGGCGAACGCCAGGAGATTCCAGAGCGGCTTGGAATCGTCGCAGCGATAGGTGTCGTCCGCCGCGTACTTCAGGCACCAGTCGAAGTTGCCGATCATCGCTTCGCCGAAGGCGATCAGTCCGGCGTCGGCGCCGGCATGGCGGGAGGCGACGTTGCCAAACTGCTCCATCGTGATCTCGGAGCCGCCCGTCCGTGTCATTACGTCGCCGTCGTCCTCGATGAGCAGCGCGTTGCGGGTGAGCGGGGCCCGGCCGGCAACGTCGTCGCGATAGGTGATTCGCGCCGGACGCGTCCGCATTGTGGGCACGCCGGCCGCCTGCAGCATGCGGTAGACGAGCGCTTCGCGGAGCGGGGATTTCTCGTTGGCGAGCCGGCCATACTTGGCGGAGAGCTGGTTGTCGGGGGCGTCGCCGCAGTGTGTGCCGATACGGATGCTGCCGCCCCCCCGGAGCTTCAGCTTGAGCTTCGGGAACGTGCACTCGGTCTCGCGCCGGCTCGTGTGCCCGCGAACCGACACGGCCAGATCGCGAAAGACAACCGTGTCGCCGCCGCCTGAATCCCCGTAACTGAGCGTCCCGGTTACGGTTGCATCCTGGTCTCCGCTGCCCGCTTCGAACAGGTGCTTCAGAGGCGCTTCGAGTTCGAGCTCTGCCACGCCGGCGCCGTCAAGGAGCGCCGGCAGCCGCGGCGCCGGCTGAGCTCGCACGAGCGCCGTCGCGAACACGGCGCTGAGAACGGCGGCACCGACAGCACGAGCGGGCATTCCGCCGCGGGACTATGCGAGCGGGATGCCAGCGCCGGCGTGCCTACTGGGCGCGCAGCGCAACCATTGGGTCCACCGTCGCGGCGCGCCGCGCCGGCAGCGCGCACGCCGCCAGTGCGACCAGGATCAGCGTCGCTCCGACTCCGATATAGGTGACCATGTCGGTCGGCGGGATTCCGACCAGCAGCGGGCCGTTCGCCTGCGGGTTCGCGGTGACGAGGACCTGTCCGACGAACCGTGTCAGGATGCCGGCGGCCGCCGCCCCGAGGCCCAGGCCGGTCACGACGAGGAGCAGCCCTTCGCGCAACACCAGCGAGAGCAGGCCGCCGCGTTGCGCCCCGAGCGCCATCCGGATCCCGAATTCCTGCGTGCGCTGGTTGACCGAGAATGCCACCACGCCGGCGATGCCGGCTGCCGTGATCACCAGTGCCAGCAAGCCGAACATCCCGATCAGCGCGACGACGACTCGCCGAGGCGTCAGCGTGGTTGAGCGGACGTCCTCGAGCATGCGGAAACTCGAGACCGGCAGATCGGCGTCGTGGGCGTGAGCCGCCGCGCGGATCGACTGCTCCAGCTCGCGCGCCGGCAGATCGGTCTTCAGGATCCAGGTCGACTGGAGCAGCGGCGACTGGAAGAGCGGCAGATAGACCTCGGCGCCCGGCGCGCGATCGAGCTGCTGCCGCACGTCGGCGACGACGCCGACGATGGTGATGAGTGTGTCGTTGCCGGAGTCGATGCGCGTGCCGACCGGATTTTCGCCGGGCCAGTACATCCTGGCTGCCGTCCGGTTGACGATCGCCACCTCCGGGCCGGCGGCGCTGTCGGCGGCGCGGAAGACGCGGCCGGCAAGCAGCGGCTGTCCGAGGGTAGTGAAATAGCCGGGGGTTGCGATGCGCACGCTGATCGCCGGCGGCTGCACGCCCGGCGGCAATGGACGCGCCTCGCGCACGATCCTGCCGTTGAACGGCGGCGCTTCGTTGAGCGGGAACGTGCCGGCGGCGCCGACCGTGGCGACTCCCGGCAGCGCCCGCAGCCGCTCCTCCAGCGCCCGCCAGTATTCGCTCTGCTTGGCGCGGCGATCGGCGGCCTTGAGCGTCAGCGGAAAACGGTCGAAGGCCATGTCGGCGCTGAAGGTGAGCAGCTGCTCGGTGCGGAAGCCGGGATCGAGATTCTGCACTTGCATCAGGCTGCGCAGCGTCAGGCCGGCGGCGATGAGCAGCATGAACGAGGCGCCGATCTGCGCGACGATCAGCACGCGCCGCAGCCGCTGGCCCGCCGGGCTCGTCCGGCGGCCGTCGCGGAGCGCCGGTGCGGCGCTGATCCGCTGAGAAAAAGCCGGAATCGAGCCGAAGACGAGCCCGGTCAGCACCGACAGCCCGAACGTGAACGCCAGGACGGTGAGATCAATCGTGATCTCGCCGGCGCGCGGCGTGAAGCGTCCGGCGAACGCCACGAGGAGCCGCATCGCCAGGGCCGAGAGTCCGAGCCCGATCAGACCGCCGGCGAAGGCGAGCAGCAGGCTTTCGGTCAGCAGCTGCCGCAGAAGACGGGCGCGGGTCGCCCCGAGCGCGGCGCGCACCGACAGCTCCTGCTCGCGCCGCGCCATGCGTGCGAGCAGCAGGTTGGCGATCGAGGCGCAGACGATCAGCAGCACGAAACCGGCCGTGCCGAGCAGCGTCCACAGCGTCGGCTTGAAGCTGTCGATCATCTCGTCCTTCAGCGGCAGGCCGACGGCGCGGAAGTCGCGCTGGGGATAGTCCTTCGGGTAGTCCTTCGTGAGCCGGGCGGCCGTGATGTCGAGATCCGCCGCCGACTTCAGCAGCGTCGCCTCGGGGCGCACCCGCGCGACCACGCTCATCATCCGAGCCGAGCGGCTGTCGACGAAGCTCTGGCGCGAACGGAATGGACAGGCCGACGTCGGCATGAAGACGTCCACGGCGGCGCTCCCCTGCGGGTTGTAGAGCGGCACCGGCGGGAGCACGCCGACCACGGTGTGCGGCCGGTCGTTCAGCCGGAACACCTTGCCGACGATCAGCGGGTCCTCGTCGAACTGCCGGACCCACGAGTCGTAGGTCAGCACCAGCACCGCCGGCGCGCCGGGCCGATCGTCCGCCTCGACGAACGTCCGCCCGTGCAACGCCTGGACGCCGAGGACGTCGAAATAGTTGGCTGAGACGACGCCGGTCGAGACGCGCAGCGGCTCGGCTCGCCCGAGCAGCGTGAAGAGCATGCTGTGGAACTCGACCACGTCGCTGAACGAGCGCGACAGGCGGTAGTCGGCGATGTCCTTCACCGAGAAGCCGAGGTCGTTGGCCGGGTCGGTTGGATCCCCCGCCCCCTGGTGCAGTTCGACCAGCCGCTCGCCGCCCTTGTAGGGCAGCGGGCGCAGCAGCACGCCGTTGACGACGCTGAAGATTGCGGTGTTGGCGCCGATGCCGAGCGCCATCGTCAGGATGACGACCAACGAGAGGCCCGGGCTGCGGCGCAGGCTGCGCAACCCGTAGCGCACATCCTGCGCGGCAACCTCGAGGAAGCGCGACAGCCAGGTGTCGCGAACGTCGTCTTTCACCGTCTCGATCGGACCGAAGAGGCGCATCGCTTCGCGGCGGGCCAGCTCGCGCGGCATGCCCCGCTGCACGTGCTGCTCGGTGAGCATGTCGATGTGGTAGCGGAGCTCGGCGTCGAGCTCGCGCTCCTGCTGTTCGCGTCCGAACAGCGATCCCAGTCGGACGGCCAGATTGCGGATCATTTGCGGCGCCTCCAGATGTCCTGCCGTGGGTCAGGCGGACATCACAGTCCGGCAAGTACGCGCGCGACCGCGGTCGAGAGACGCTCCCAGCTCTTCGTCTCTTCCGCGAGCTGCTTCCGCCCGTCGCGCGTCAGCTGGTAGAACTTGGCCTGCCGGTTGTTTTCCGAGTTGCCCCACTCCGCCTCGATCAGCCCCTGCTGCTCGAGCCGGTGCAGCGCGGGATAGAGCGATCCCTGGTTCACCTGCAGCACGTCCCGCGACAGCTGCTGGATGCGTTGCGAGATTCCCCACCCGTGCATCGTCCCTTCCGAGAGCGTGCGAAGAATGAGCAGATCCAGGGTTCCCTGCAGCAGGTCCGACTTCGGCGCCATCCGTCCCCCCACGTCGCGTGTTCCTGTCGTTTATCGACAAGAGCGTAGACCGGTCTCTTGTAGATTGTCAAGGGGAGAGGACGGCCGCGTTGAGGTCGTCACGGTTTCGTCTCGACCGGTCGTCCGGGCGGCGAACCGCTGTCAGGAATGCGTTCCGCGCCGGCTCGACGAGTGGTACGCTCGCTCGAACCGCTGCCGCATGCCCGAGAACCCGTTCGATAGCGCAGATCCCTCGTTGCTCGACGTGGCGAGCCAGGCGGAGGGTCCCTCCGGCTCGCTGCCGTTCACGCCGGAGATGCTGCTGACGCGCCCCTCGGGCGATTTGTTTGGCTGGAGCCAGAACGCCGGGATGGGGTGGAATCCGGCGGCGCTGGGCGGCGGCGATTTCCTGATTCTCTCGACGCATGGCGGCGTGCGCGCGCCCGACGGTACGCCGATCGCGCTCGGCTACCACACCGGCCATTGGGAAGTCGGCCTGCTCGTCGAGGAAGCGGCGAAGACGCTGAAGGCCGGCGGTGCCGTGCCGTTCGCCGGCGCCTGCACCGATCCCTGCGACGGACGGTCGCAGGGCACGGCGGCGATGTTCGACAGCCTGCCTTTCCGGAACGACGCCGCGATGATCTTCGGCCGGCTGATTCGATCGCTGCCGACCGGGCGCGGCGTGCTCGGCATCGCGACCTGCGACAAGGGCTTGCCGGCGATGATGATGGCGCTGGCCGCGGCGCGCGATCTGGCCACGGTACTCGTGCCCGGCGGCGTCACGCTGCCACCGGCCAACGGGGAAGACGCCGCGCGCATCCAGTCGATCGGCGCGCGTTACGCGCACGGCGAGCTGACGCTCGAAGCCGCCGCCGATCTCGGATGCCGTACCTGCGCGTCTCCAGGCGGCGGCTGCCAGTTTCTCGGCACTGCCGCGACGTCGCAGGTCGTCGGCGAAGCCCTCGGCCTGTCGCTCGGCCACACCGCGCTCGCCCCCTCGGGTCAGCCGATCTGGCTCGACATGGCGCGCCGTTCGGCGCTGGCGTTGCAGGCGCTCGAGCGGCGCGGACTTGCGACGAGGAGCATCCTGACCGATCGCGCCCTGAGAAACGCGATGATCACCCACGCGGCGTTCGGAGGCTCCACCAACCTGTTGCTGCACGTGCCGGCGATCGCGCACGCCGCCGGGTTGACGCGGCCGAGCGCGCGCGACTGGAGCGAGGTCAACCGCCTGGTGCCGCGGCTCGTCGACGCGCTCCCTAACGGACCCCGCAATCATCCGACCGTGCAGGTGTTCATGGCCGGCGGTGTGCCGGAGGTGATGCTGCACCTGCGGCGCGCGCAGCTGCTCGATACCGGCGTGACGACCGCCGGCGGCGGCACGCTCGACGCGCAGCTCGACGCCTGGGAGGATTCCGCGCGGCGCCATCGGCTTCGTGCGCTGCTCCGCGAGCGCGACGGCGTCGATCCGGATGACGTGATCGCGTCGCCGGACGTGGCGAAGCGGCGAGGTATGGTCTCCACGATCTGCTTCCCGCACGGTAACCTCGCGCCGCAGGGCTCGGTGATCAAGAGCACCGCCATCGATCCCTCGGTGGTTGGCGCCGACGGCGTCTTCCGGATGACCGGGCCCGCCAAGGTCTTCGTCACCGAGCCCGCGGCCATCGCCGCGATCAAGGAAAGGCGCATCGCGGCGGGCGACGTGCTGGTGCTGATGGGCCGCGGTCCGATGGGGGCCGGGATGGAAGAGACCTATCAGCTGACCGGCGCGCTCAAGTACCTGCCGCACGGCAAGCACGTCGCCGTCGTTACCGACGCGCGGTTCAGCGGCGTGTCGACCGGCGCCTGTATCGGGCACGTCTCGCCCGAGGCGCTCGCCGGCGGTCCGCTCGGCCGGCTCCGCGACGGCGATCCCGTCGAGATCGTCGTCGACCGCAACGCGCTCACCGGCACCCTGAACTACGTCGGCGGCGACGACCTGGCCGCGCGTCTGCCGCACCCGGACCTCGCTCCCGATCCACGCCTGCCCGATCACACCCGGCTGTGGGCCGCGCTGCAGGACGTCAGCGGCGGCACGTGGGGCGGCGCTGTCTACGATGTCGACGCCATTCTAAGAACGCTGGACGCTGGCCGCCGGAAGCCGGAAGCGGGGAGCTGACGATGCGAGCAGAGCTGGTGGTGGACGCGCGATGCGAGCTCGGTGAAGGTCCGGTGTGGGATCCGGGAGCCCGGTGCCTGTGGTGGACCGACATCGACGGCCGCGCCATCTGGCGCTTCGATCCTTTGTCGGAAGGGACCGAGCGGTTCACGCCCCCGGATCGCGTCGGTTTCATCGCGGTTGCGACGGGCGGGCGGCTGTTGCTCGGCGGCGCGAAGGCGCTCTACATGGCCGTCCCAGGCTTGGGCGGCGCACTGGCCGCGACGAAGCTCGTCGACGTCGAAGCCGATCTCGCGACCACGCGTGCCAACGACGGACGCGCCGATCGTGTCGGCAACGTCGTGTTCGGCACGTTGGACGAACAGAAGCCGCGCCAGACGATCGCGAGCTTCTATCAGTATTCGTCGGCGCACGGCCTGCGCCGCCTCGACGATCTTCCGCACTGCGCCGTCTCGAACAGCCTGGCCTTCAGCCCCGACGGCCGCGCACTCTACTTCACAGACACGCCGACTGGCGTGATCCGCTGCGGCGACTACGACGCCGACAGCGCGCGGGTGACCAACATCCGCGCGTTCGCGACGCTCGGTCCTGGCGAAGGACATCCCGACGGCGCCATCGTCGATGCCGACGGCTGCCTGTGGAGCTCCGCGTGGGGCGGCGCCGTCGTCCGGCGGTTCACGCCCGACGGGCGCGTTGATCGCGTGCTCGAGATTCCGACGAAGAACCCGACGTGCCCGGCGTTTGGCGGGGCTCAGCTCGCGACGATCTTCGTGACGTCATCGCGGCAGCAGCACACGGCGGAAGAGCTATCCGGCGCCCCGCAGGCCGGCGGCGTATTCGCGTTGCGGATGCCCGGCATCGCCGGCATTGCGGACACCGCATTCATCCAGCGTTCATCTTAGAGCCACAATTTTACGTTCTCCGTCCGCCGCGGATGACCACAGTTGTCCTGTCGAGATGACCCATCAAGCCGATCGTGCACGGATCGCGGGAATTCGCGTGGCAGCCCATTTGCTTCCCGAATAGAGATGCGCACAGTGCTTGCCATAGCGGTCGCGTGCCTGATCGTTCCCGCACACCGCGCGGCCGCGCAGGCGGACGGTCCGCTCCACGCCGCGATCGCGGTCACCGCGGCGGAGGCACCGCTGGCCGACGACGACCCGCAGTCGCCGGCGCCGCGGAAGATCGCCTTCGAGTACAGCGACGGCTACAAGACACGGGCGAAGATCCACAAATACGCGGCTTTCGCCACGCTGCCGCTGTTTGCGACCGAGTTCGCGCTCGGTCAGTCGCTCTACAACAATCCCTCGGACAGCAAGAAGGGCGCGCACGTCGCGGTCGGCACCGCGATCGTCGGTCTCTACGGCCTGCAGGCGGTGACGGGTGTGATGAACCTGCTGGAGGCGAAGAAGGATCCCAACGGGCACACGCGCCGGACGGTCCACGCGATCCTCATGCTCGCGTCCGGCGCCGGCTTCGCGATTACGCCGGCGTTCGCTCCCAACGGGCGGACCGAGCTCGAGTCCGGTCCGAGCAGTGCGAGCACGCACCGCGCCGTCGCGTTCACGTCGATCGGCATCGGCACGGTCGGATATCTGATGATGTTGTTTGGAGGCAAGTAAGATCATGCCGCCGTTTGTTTCGCATCTGACGTCGAGCTGGGCCGCGCTCTACAGCGGCTCGTCCGTCCTGCGCACGCTCGTCTCGTTTGTGCACGTCGCCGGGCTCGTCGGCGGCGGCGGCGCCGCGGTTGCGGCCGATCGCGCGACGCTGAAGGCGACGCGCCGCGGCCTCGCCGTAACCCGTCAGGAGCTCGTCGCCATCCACAACACCCACCGCGTCGTCATCGTCGGCCTGACCTGCGTGATCGCGAGCGGCGTGCTGCTGTTCGCCGCCGACGCCGCTACCTACGCCGTGTCGAAGCTGTTCTGGCTGAAGATGGGCATGGTCGCGCTGCTGATGATCAACGGGGCGATCCTCGTCCGGGTCGGCAGCGGCGTGCCGGAGCCGGACGATCGCACACGGCGGACGCTCCGCTGGACCGCCGGGCTCAGTCTGGCGCTCTGGTTTCTCACGACGCTGGCGGGAGCAGGCCTGCCGAACATTTGACGCGGATGAAAACCCCCGACGACGAGTCCCGTCGGGCGTTCGTCCAGACGATCGGCTGCTTCGCCGGCGCGCTGGCGGCGCTCGGGATATCACGCGAGGTGCTTGCCGCACCGGTGACCCTCGTCGATGGCGTCCAGGCCGGCGACGACCGCATGTATCCGATCCCTGCCGCCGACGGTGTCACCGTCGATCGCGGCGCGCAGGTCATCCTGGTCCGCGCCGGCGGCCATGTTTATGCGTTTGCCCTCTCGTGTCCGCATCAGAACGCGGCGGTCAAGTGGGTGCCGCAGCACAACCAGTTCGAGTGCACCAAGCACGACTCGCACTACACCGCCGACGGGACCCACGTCAGCGGCCGCGCGACGCGCAACATGGATCGGATGCCGATCCGCAAGGACGGCAACGTGGTCCACGTCGACACCGCGCATGTCTTCCAATCGGACAAGGACTCGCACGGCTGGAGCGCGGCCGAGGTCACGCTGTAGCGGCGTCGAGCGCGACCGGCACGGCAGCCGGCATCAACACAAAAGGCGACCACGTGACCGTGGTCGCCTTTCGTGTCAGCGCTGTCGGCCTGTTTCAGCCGCGCCGGGTACGAACGCTACTTCGTCGCGCCGGCGAGGTCGGTGACTGACGCGGTGAGCGTCTTCACCTTCGCCGGGTCGCCCGCCGAGGCGGCCGAAGCGGTCAGCTTCGTCGCCAGGTCGGTCAACGCCGTCTTGCGCGGGGCCCCCTTGGCGCGCTCGGCGCGATCGAGAGCGGTGCGGGTGGACGCGATCGTGTCGGTCGCGAGTCCCTTCGAGCGTTCGAGCTGATCGAGGTAGGCGCGCGACAGCGCGAAGCTGGGCGGCCAGACGAACTTCTGCTGGTCCTGGGGATTCCAGGTCGTCATCTTGACCGTCTTGGCGGCGTCGAGCTCGTTCTTCGAGATGAGCGGGCTCGGCAGCAGCTCGTAGATGTCGAGGCCGCGGGCGATCTCTGAGCTGACGATGACCCCGTTGTACCAGTAGGCCGACCAGGTGCCGCCGCTGATCATCCGATCGGCCGCGAGCGGACCACGATCGTAGAACGCGACTTCTTTCGGATGATCGACGTCCGTCCAGTCGAAGACCGAGACGCCGCCCTGGTACCAGGACTGCACCATCACTTCGCGGCCCGGGATCGGAATCAGCGATCCGTTGTGCGCGACGCAGTTCTCCTGATCGGTCTGCGCGGCCGGCATCTTGTAATAGCTGTGGAACTTCAGCTTGCCGTTCTCGATGGTGAAGAGCGCGTCGGCACCCCACTCGAGCTTGTCGGTCGCGCGGCACCGCGGTGCGCCGCCGCCGCCCCACTCGTCGCTGAACAGGACCTTGCTGCCGTCGTTGCTGAACGTCGCCGAATGCCAGAAGGACATGTTGGCGTCGGCCGCGAAGTCGAGCCGCTTCGGATTGATGACGTCGCGGATGTCGAGCAGCAGCCCAAGGCCGGCGCAGGCGCCGCCCGCGAGACCGATCTCCGGATACACCGTGATGTCATGGCACTGGTTCGGCCCAGTGGGCGGTCCCTGATTGCCGCGTCCGCGTCCACCAGCGGCTGCGCCAGCCGCCGCCGGCGCGCCGGGGGCACCGGCAGGGGGCGCTGCAGCGACCGGGGCACCGGCCGGAGGGGCAGCAGCGGCGCCTGGGGCACCGGCCGCAGGGGGCGCGCCGGCACGGCCGCTTACTAGGTCACGCTCCGGATTGCGGGGCGGCACCGGCAGCATGTTGAAGATGCGTGGCGAGCTGGCAATCGCCGCGTTCTGCGGCGCGGCCAGCGGCACTTTGATCACTTCGAGCCGGAACCGCGCGGTGTTGGGATCGTCGATGCCGCCGTCGGAGCAGCCCGGCAGCTCGTCCGGCGAGCGCACGCCGGCCGTCCCCGACACGTAGATGTAGACGTTGTCGTTGTCCCCCGGCTGCGTCACGACCGTGTGCGTGTGCGAGCCGCGGCACGTCTGGACCGTCGTCACCAGCTTCGGGATCTTCATGTTCGAGATGTCGAAGATCCGGATGCCGCGGACGCGTTCCTTGCTCACCGGTTCCGGGACGCCGCCGAAGGCGCAGTCGGCGCGGCTGCCGGTCGCTTCCGACGACATGAAGAGCAGGTTCTTGTAGACGGAGACGTCGTTCTGCGAGGCGGGGCAGGAGAAGACCTGCGCCAGCGCCGGCTCCTCGGGATTGGAGATGTCGTAGATGTCGAAGCCGTTGTAGTGCCCCTGCACCGTGTACTTGCCGGTGAAGGCAAGGTCCGAGTGCGTGGCGGGACGGGCGTTCGGATCCCCCCACTTGATCGGCTTTCCGTCGGGCGTCCTGCCCAGCGAGTTCTCGCTCGGCGGCGTCGACGAGATCATGTTCATGTTCCAGGCGGCCTGCCCGGCGTCCCACCAGCCGGCCTTGAGGCCGACGCGCGGATCGGGCGTGGGGACTGTGGCCGACACGATCGGAGTCACAGGTTTCGGCATCACCTTGGGCGGTGCGGGCGGCGGCGGCGGCGGAGTGCCGCGTCCGCCTCGGCCGGCCGGAGCGGCGGCGGCGTCCGCCGGTGCGGCGGCTGGCTGGCCCGCCGCTGGTGCGGCGGCCGGCTGCGCAGCGGCTGGCGCCGGCTGCTGTGCGGCAGGCGCGGCCGCCGGTTTCGCCGGCGCCGTCGCCGGCGGTTTGCTCGTGGTCGACGAACTGCCGCACGCGGCGATCACCATCGCCAGAGCGCCGGCCGTGAGTGTCCCTGTGATCCGTGACATCTCTTTACCTTTCTCCTGCTTCCGCTGTTGAACCGTTCGGTCTCCGCGCCCAGCGCTCCGCTACTCGCGCTGGAGCATGTCTTTCATGACGCTGATCTCGACGGCCTGATCGGCCTGGACGTCGTTGGCGAATTTGAAGACGGTCTCGTCCTGCGCCGCGCCGTAGCCCTTGAAGAGCACGTCGACCATGTCGATGGCGCCCTGATGGTGGCCGATCATGCCTTCGAGGAAGAGCCGATCGAACTCGGGGCCGCGCGCGCGATCGAGCGCCGCCATCTGTTCGTCGGTCAGCATGCCGGGCATGAGCATGTCGTGCTCCATGCCATTGGGCATTTTCATGTGATGCTTCGTCGACGTGCCGTCGGGCACCGCCTGGCCGCGATCGGACAGCCACTGCTGCATCAGCTTGATCTCATCGCGCTGCGCCACGACGATCCGGCCGCAGAGCGTCGCGACATCCTTGCGCGCGCCGTGAGAATCGCACCAACCGGCCATGATCACCGCCTGGGCATGATGCGGAATCATGCCTGACATGAAATCGATGTCCGCGTCGCTGAAGGGATATTGACCGAGGCTTGGCGGGGTCGCGTGCAGCCCTGGGCCGAGCGTTGCCTGTGGGCCTGGCGCGGCCGGCCCGGCCTGAACGGGTTTCGCGGGCGGCGCACTGCCGCAGGCCGCCGACAGAGCCGAGGCGAGCAAGCCTGCGGCAGCTACGGCCCGTGTTAGAGCCATCCATCCTCCTCGGTGTGCATGTTATGCGATCGAAGGAGCGAAGGATAGAGAAGTTCACGAAGGATCGCGAAGTTCACGAAGGATCGCGGAGTTCACGAAGGATCGCGGAGGTTCACGAAGGATCGCGGCGCGTCGAGCGTGGGCGCCTTGCAGTCGCTCCGCGGACCCAGTCCGACGCCGGATCTTCGTCGGGGTCGAGCGGTTCCTGCGGTGGGCGAAGCTCATCGGGTACGTGCTGCAGGTTGAGGCGGACGCGCGTCCACGTACGGTAGCGGCCTCGTTCGCGGTCGACGAGCACGTCGGCCGGCTGCAGGTGCGCCGCCGCCTCCGGGTGGCGCGCCTGCCAGCGCTCGAAACCCGCCATCGCGTCGGTCCTGTCGCGCGCGCGGCCGATGCTGATCAACGGAAACTTCGGCTCGCGCCGCCGCGACGGCGCGACGCGCGGCGCTTCGCCGGGCTGCTTGCGGTAATGCGGCGGCCACGGCGCGTCGCCGAGCCCCTCGCGCTCGTGCCGCGCCGACAGATCCAGCAACGCCTCGAGCGAACCGGCGTGGCGATCGATGTCCGCGTGACGATCGCCGAGCGTCGCGTAGCGCGCCGGCATCGTCGCCAGCGTGAAGTCACGCGGATCGCAGGCGGCGATCTCGTCCCACGCGAGCGGCGCTGACACGCGTGCGTCCCGCGTCGGCCGCACGGAATAGGCGCTGCACACCGTGCGGTCTTTCGCGTTCTGGTTGTAGTCCAGGAACACGCCGTGGCGTTCTTCCTTCCACCACTTGCTGGTCGCGAGCGCCGGGGCGCGCCGCTCCACCTCGCGGGCCAGCGCCAGCGCGGCCCGGCGGACTTCGCCGAACGTCCACCGCCGTTCGATCCGCACGAACACGTGCATGCCGCGCGAGCCCGACGTCTTCGGCCAGCCGGTCAGCCCCACATCGTCGAGCGCTGCCTTCACGACCGCCGCGACGTCTCTGATCTGCGGCCACTCGACGCCCGGCACCGGATCGAGATCGACGCGCAGTTCGTCAGGATGATCGAGATCGTCGTCACGCACGGGATGCGGATGGAGCTCGACGCAGGCGAGATTCGCCATCCACACGAGCGCCGCGGCGTCGCGAGGGACGACTTCCTCGGCGGTGCGTCCGGAGGGAAACGACAGCGACACGACGTCGATCCAGTCCGGCCGCGACGTCGGCGCGCGCTTCTGGTAGAAGTACTCCCCGCCGATGCCGTTGGGATACCGCACCAGTACGTTCGGCCGGTTCCCCGCCCCGCGCAGCGCGCCATCCGCCACGGCCAGGTAGTAGCGCGCCAGATCCAGCTTGCTGTGTCCGGCATCGGGGAAGAGTACCTTCTCCGGATTGCTGATCGCGATCTCGCGTCCGGCCGCGGTGAGGGTGACGGACTCGGGCACGTCAACAGCATACCGGCGCCGTTGCCCAGCCGCGTCAGCCCCTCGCTCCGAACACCCGCTCCAGCTCGAACGGCGTCGTCACCTCCAGCTGAGCGTAGGTACAGTCGGACGGTGGCTTGTCGGCGCGCCAGCGCTGGAAGAAGGCGGCGTGGCGGAAGCGGTCGCCCTGCATGTGGTCGTACTTCACTTCGCACACCAGTTCGACGCGGATCGGTTCCCACGACAGGTCCTTGCCGGCGCTCCACCGGCTCTGGCCGCCGGGCATGCGGGACGATCCGTCCTGTGCGGCCCATTCCCTCCATGGGTGATTCTTCAGCGCATCTGTTCGAAACGGCTCGAGCAGGGCGACCAGATCCTGACGTGTCTTCGTGCTGAACGCCGATGCGACGCCGACATGGTGCAGCGTGCCGGTGGTGTCGTAGAGCCCGAGCAGCAGCGAGCCGACGCGCGTCCCCTCGCTGTCCTTGTGCCAGCGGAAGCCGGCGACGACGCAGTCGGCGGTCCTGGCGTGTTTGATCTTGAACATGGCGCGCTTGCCGGGTTCGTAGCTGCCGCTCGCCGGCTTCGCCATCACGCCATCGAGCCCCGCGCCTTCGAACCGCTGCAGCCAGTCGATCGCGACCTCGCGGTCGCGTGTCATCGGTGTCAGATGCACCGGCGCCTTCACTTTCACGAGCATCTGTTCCAGTCGGGCGCGCCGCCGTTCGAATGGCAGCGTGCGCAGATCATCGCTGCCTGCCGCCAGCAGGTCGAACGCGACGAATGCCGACGGCGTCTCTTTCGCGAGCTTCGCGGCGCGCGAGGCTGCCGGATGCAGCCGCATCTGCAGCAGGTCGAAGTCGAGACCGTGCGGCGTCGCGATCACGATCTCGCCATCGACGACGCAACCGTCGGGAAGCGCGGCGATCAAGCCGTCGTGAAGCTCGGGGAAGTAGCGATCGAGCGGTTTCAGATCGCGGCTCTGGATGTAGACGCCGCCGCCGCCGCGGAAGACGAGGGAGCGGAAGCCGTCCCACTTCGGCTCGTAGAGAAACGCGCCGGCGGGAATCTCCTCCGCGGCTTTCGAGAGCATCGGCTCGATCGGCGGGGCGATGGGGAAGTCGGGCACGCTCCGATGATGCGTCCGGTACGGCCGGCTGGCAAGCGCCGCCCGATCCCGCGTTACTATAGGCCGTTCGATCGCGGAAGGATTCAGTCATGCGCACCTGTCCGACGTGTCAGCGTCCGGTCGCGGACGGCGACAACTTCTGCGCCGCCGACGGCACACGCCTCGCCGGCGCGCCTCCGCCGCCCGCGGCGGCGCCGCTCGAGCGGATCACCTGCGAGTGGTGCCGGAGCACGAACGAAGCCACCGCGCTCTCGTGCCACACCTGCGGTGCGCCGCTCACCCTCCGCAATCTGGTGAGCGAGTCGGGCTGGCGTGAGGCGCCTCGCCTGAAAGACATGACCGAATTCCAGTTCGGCGACAGCGTCTGCCAGATCGAGGGCGACATCGTCCCGGTCGCCGAGGTCAACCTCGCGGCGGGCGATTCCCTCTACTTCGAGCACCACGTCCTGCTGTGGAAGGACGCCGCGACGCCGCTCGGCACGCTGGCGCTCGACGGCGGGTTCAAGCGCGTGCTCGCCGGTATGCCGTTCATCATCAGCGTGGCGCAGGGCCCCGGGCGGGTCGCCTTCTCACGCGACGCCACCGGCGAGATCGTCGTGTTGCCGCTCCATCCCGGCATGGAGCTCGACGTGCGCGAACACGCGTTCCTGGTCGCCTCGCACCACATCAGCTATTCCTTCGTACGCGTCAAAGGACTGCGCAACATCCTCTTCGGCGGCCAGGGGATGTTCATGGATCGCTTCGTCACCGGCACGACACCCGGCATGCTCATCCTGCACGGCTACGGCAACGTGTTCGAGCGGATGCTCAAGGCTGGCGAGAGCATCCTCGTCGAGCCGGGAGCCTTTCTCTACAAGGATTCGAGCGTCACGATGGACGTCGAGCTGCAGCCGCTCACGAGCGGCTGGTTCGGCGGCACCTCGATGAGCCTGGCGCGGATGACCGGACCCGGCCGCGTCGGCATCCAGTCGATGTACGTCCACCACAACACGGAGTAGCGCGCGATGCCGACCGAACGCTCCTACACGTGCATTTGGTGCGGCACCACGAACGACGGCACCGCGCTCAGCTGTCCCGGCTGCGGCGTCGCCGTCGATGTCGCGCGCATCGTCACCCGCTCGGGCTGGGTCGAACTGCCCGGCCGCAAGGACATGGCGAAGATCCAGCTGGGGCAGTCGTCGCTCCAGATCGAAGGGGAGTACGTCCCGGTCGCCGACTTCGACCTCGCGGCTGATGGCGGCGTGTATTTCACGCATCACGTGCTCCTCTGGAAAGACACCAGCGTCCGGCTGGCGACGATGTCGCTGGCGGGCGGCTGGAAGCGCCTTCTCGCCGGGCTCCCGCTTGTGATGATGGAAGCGCACGGCCCCGGACACGTCGCGTTCTCGCGCGACGCGCCCGGCGAACTGATTGCGCTGCCGATCCAGCCGGGCCAGGCAATCGACGTCCGCGAACACATCTTCCTCGCCGCGACCCACAGCGTGTCCTACGAATGGTTCGACCCGCAGGTGTGGTTCACGACGCGCGAGGACAAGAACACCATCACGCACTATCCGACCGGACGGTTCATGGATCGCTTTGCCGCGCAGCAGGCGCCCGGCCTGCTGCTGCTGCACGCGGCGGGGAACGCCTTCATTCGGCAGCTCGGCGAAGGGGAGTCGATTCTCATCAAGCCGACGGCACTCCTCTTCAAGGACCCGACGGTCTCCATGCGGCTGCATCTCGAGTACCCGGCGGCGTCCGGCTCGAGCGGGTTCTTCGGGTCCGCGTGGCGAAGCCGCCACCTGTGGCTCACCCTGATCGGACCGGGCCGGGTGGCGATGCACTCCGCGTACGATCCGTCGGGCGACGAGGGGCACGCGATTCGGAGCATGTCGACGTCGACCGAGCAACAGTGGTAAACCATCGCGGCGGCCAGCCCGTCAAAGCGTCATGTCCACGCTCCCGGGCGATCTGCGCTACACCCTGCGCGCGTTCCGTCGCGACCCCGGTTTTGCCGCTTTCGCCATTCTGATCGCCGGCCTCGGGATCGGAGCCAGCGTCACCGTGTTCAGTGTCGTCAACACGATGCTGCTGCGGCCGCTGCCGTTCGATCGGCCCGGGCGGCTCGTCTGGATCGCGAACCACCAGTCGGCGGGGCTGTCGGGGCAGACGACGCAGGTGGGGCACATGCTCGATCTACGCGAGCGCAGCCAGTCGCTCGAGGCGGTCTCGGGCTACTTCGCCTTCTACGGCGTCGGCGACACGATGCTCACCGGCCGCGGCGAGCCGGAGCGGTTGAACGCGGTACCGGTCTCCGACAACTTCTTCCAGCTGCTCGGCGTCCGTCCGGAAATCGGACGAACGTTCACGGCCGACGAGGTGAAGGTCAACGGGCCGAAGGCGGTGATCCTCAGCCACGGGTTGTGGGCGCGCCGTTTCGCGTCCGATCCGGCGATCGTCGGATCGTTGCTGACGCTGAACGACGAGGCGGTGACGGTCATCGGCGTGATGCCCGCGTCGTTCGACTTCGGATCGGTGTTCGCGCCTGGTACGCACTTCGACATGTATTCCCCCTTCCCGCTGGCGCCCGAGACGAACCGGTGGGGAAACACCATGGCCATGATCGGCCGGCTGAAGCCCGGCGTCACCGTGGCGCACGCGGAAGCGGAAACGAAGACCATCGCGGCTCAGCTCATGCGCGAACACCCCGAGCGCAATTCCTTCGAGGGTTTCCTCACACCGCTCGCGGATCACGTCAACGGCCGCATGCGGCTCGCCGTGTGGGTGCTGGCCGGCGCCGTCGCCGCCGTCATGCTCATCGTCTGCGCCAACCTGTCGAATCTGCTGCTGGCGCGGACCGCGGCGCGGCAGAAGGAAATTGCGATCCGGACGGCACTCGGCGCCGGACGGCGGCGGCTGCTGGCGCAGATGCTGACCGAAGGCCTCGTTCTCTCCTGCAGCGGCGCGGCGCTCGGGACGGCGATCGCGCTGGCAGGCACGCGGGCGCTGGCGCACCTCGACGCGGTCAACGTGCCGCTGCTCGCCAGCGTCGGCGTCGATGTCCGGGTACTGGCGTTCGCGCTGACGCTGGCGCTGACGGCGGGGGTGGTCTTCGGACTGGCACCGGCGTTCGCGACGCCGGAATCGGCGTTGCACGACGCGCTGAAGGATGCGAGCCGCGGCTCGACCGTCCGCCGCACGTGGGTGCGGCACGCGCTGGTCGTCGCCGAAGTGGCGTTTGCGTGCGTCCTCGTCGTCGGCGCCGGCCTGCTGCTGCGCAGCTTCGTGCGCGTGCTCGACGTCGATCTCGGGTTCCGGCCCTTGCAGGCTGTGACGGTGCGCGTCGATCCCGACAGCGCCTATCCGACCCGCGATCAGAAGCTCGCCTATTTCAGTGACGTCCTGCGCCGCGTGCGCGAGATCCCCGGTGTCGAGGGGGCCGGCATCACCGACGCGCTGCCGCTCGGCAAGAACCGCACGTGGGGCGCGCGGGCGAAAGGCGTGACCTATCCGAACGGCCGCGGGCCGTCGGCATTCCCCCGCATGATCAGCGACGGGTATTTCGCCGCCATGGGCATTCCGATCAAGGCCGGGCGCGACGTCGCCGCCGACGACGGTCCGACGAGCGATCCCGTCATGGTGGTCAACGAAACCATGGCCCGAACCGTGTGGCCCGGCCAGGATCCGATCGGCAAGGTCGTGCTCGGGGCCTGCGCGCCCGAGCGGCGGGTGGTGGGCGTCGTCGCCGACGTCAAGCACCTCGCGCTCGAGCTCGGCTCCGGCAACGAGATGTACATTCCGCTGCGGCAGTGCGGCGATCTGCCGTCGAGCGATCTCGTCGTGCGCGCCACACTCGGGGAGGCGCAGTCGGTGGCCGCGATCCGGGCGGCGCTGGCACCGATCGTCCACAACATCGGCGGCAACGAGTTCCGGCCGCTGCAGACGCTCGTCGACCGCTCGGTGTCGCCGCGGCGGTTCACGCTGCTGATGCTGGGCGGCTTCGCCGTGTTCGCGCTCGTGCTCGCCTCGCTCGGCATCTACGCGTTGATCTCGTACTCGGTCAGCCAGCGCACGCAGGAGATCGGCATCCGGATGGCGCTCGGCGCGTCGGCAGGCGATCTCCAGGCGCAGATCGTGGCGCAGACGCTGACGCTCGCCGTCATCGGGATCGCGCTGGGCGGCGCCGCGTCGTGGCTGCTCGGCCGCTCGGCCAGCGGCCTGCTTTACGGGGTCACGCCCGCGGACCCGGTGACGTTCGGCGCGATGGTGGTGGTGCTGACGGTCGTCGCCGCCGTCGCCGGCTGGCTGCCCGCCCGCCGCGCGTCGCGCATCGATCCGCTCGTGGCGCTGCGCGCCGAGTAGCGTCCGCCTGCAGGGCGGCTACTCCTGCGTTTTCCAGTGAATCTGCTCGAACGGGATGCGCTCGACGGCCTCGCCGGCGATGTGTTCGGCGATCTGGCGGGCGTGGAAACGGCCGTTCTCGATGAACCAGCGGCCGGTCTGGTAGCCGCCGCACACCGTGCCGGCGATATAGACGCCCGGGCGCTGCGTCTCGAACGTCGTGTCGTCGTAGATCGGCGTCCGCCAGGCGTCGCCGGCGAAGGTGACGCCGAAGCGCTGCAGCAGATCGAAGTCCGGGTGATAGCCGGTCATGGCGAGCAGCCACTGGTTGGCGATCTCCAGCGGGCCGTCCGGCGTCGCGAGGCGCAGCGAGTCCGGCCGGATCTCCTGCACCGTCGTGTCGAAGAAGGCCTTGATGCTGCCTTCTTTGATCCGGTTCTCGAGATCGGGCTTGATCCAGTACTTCACCTTGTCCGAGATCGCCGCGGCGCGCACCACGAGCGTCACGCGCGCGCCGTGCCGATAGCAGTCGAGCGCCGCCTTCGCCGCCGAGTTCTTCGCGCCGATGATGGCGACATCCTGCGAGACGTACGGGTACGGCTCCTTGTAGTAGTGCAGGACCTTGGGCAGGTCCTCGCCGGGGACGCCGAGCCGGTTCGCGAGGTCGAAGAAGCCGGTGGAGAGCACGACGAACCGCGCGGCGTGCTCGCCGCTCGTCGAGCGCAAAGTGAAGCCGCCGCGCGCGCCGTCGATGCGTTCGACGCGATCGTAGAGCGATACCGGGATCTGTTCGCGGGCCGCGACGCCGCGGTAGTACTCGAGCGCGTCCTCGCGGGTCGGCTTGTAGTGCTGCACCGGGAACGGATAGCCGCCGATTTCGATGAGATCCGGCGTCGAGAAGAACTCCATGTTCGTCGGGTAGCCGAAGATGGAGTTGACAAGCGTGCCTTTGTCGAAGACGCGGGCGCTCAGGCCGCGGCGGCGGACTTCGATGGCGCAGGCGAGGCCGACCGGTCCCGCCCCGATGACCGCGACGTCGTACGGCAGCTCGGACATCCGCCTATTCTATCGGCTCGGAATTGCGCCGGTGTCTTCGTCGTGCTCGGCGGCCGATCGCCGCGCTACACTCGCGGGCGATGGCCCATGTCGATCCGGCGCCGCCGCGGCTGACGTTCGTAATGACGATCGACGTCCGCGTCGACAGCCCGGTCGACATCGGCGCGGTGCCGGGCGGACGGCGGCGGATCGTACCGATCCGCGGCGGCACGTTCGCCGGGCCCGATCTGCGCGGCACGGTGCCCGACGGCGGCGCAGACTGGCAGATCGTGCGCGAGGACGGACAGTCCGAGCTCGAGGCCCGCTATACGCTCCGGACGGATCGCGGCGACTTGATCTACGTCCGCAACACGGGCCTCCGGCATGCGCCGCCGGCAGTGACCGCCAGACTGCTGGCCGGCGAGCCCGTCGATCCCTCGCTCGTCTATTTTCGGACCGTGCCGGTGTTCGAAACTGCCGCCGCGGGCCTGCACTGGCTGACCCGGGCGATTTTCATCGGCGACGGCGAACGCCACCCCGATCACGTGGTGATCCGCGTCTGGAGGATCGAGTAGCGCAGCCGATGATAGGATCCGCGCTTGCCCGAATCGCCCGCCGGTCCGACTGAGCTCGAACGCCGGACGATCGGCCGAGTCTCGGCGCGGCTCGTCCCGTTTCTCGTCGCCTGCTACTTCGTCGCCTACCTGGATCGGGTCAACGTCGGCTTCGCGGCGTTGACGATGAACCAGGACCTGGGACTGTCGGCGTCGGCGTTCGGGTTCGGCGCGGGCGTCTTCTTCATCGCCTATTTCTTCTTCGAGGTTCCGTCGAACCTGCTGCTCGAGCGCGTCGGCGCCCGCCGCTGGATCGCGCGGATCATGTTCACGTGGGGCATCGTCTCGGGCGCGACGGCGTTCGTGCACGGAGAGACGAGCTTCTACGCCGTTCGGGTGCTGCTCGGGCTCGCCGAGGCGGGATTCTTTCCGGGCATCATCTTTTTCCTGACGCTGTGGTTCCCGGCGGTCTATCGCGCCCGCATCATCGGCGCCTTCATGGCGGCGATTCCGCTGTCGACGGTGATTGGCGCGCCAATCTCGGGACTGCTCCTCGGCCTGAACGGGGCGCTGGGCCTGAAGGGCTGGCAGTGGCTGTTCGTCCTCGAGGCGGTGCCCGCGCTGCTGCTGTCGTTCGTCGTCTTCGCCTATCTCACGGATCGTCCATCGGACGCGGCATGGCTGCAGCCCGACGAGCGCGACTGGCTGGTGGCGCGTCTGCAGGCGGAAGCGGCGACCCGCCAGGCCGCGCGCCACTACAGCGTCGCGGAGGCGCTCCGCGACCCGAAAGTGCTCGCGCTCAGCCTCGTCTATTTCGGCGCGACCGCCACGAACTACGGCCTGAGCTTCTTCCTGCCCCAGATCGTCAAGGCGTTTGGCGTGTCGAACGTGCAGGCGGGCCTGATTACGGCGCTGCCGTACGTGGCCGGCACGGTCGCGATCGTCTGGTGGCCGCGCCACTCCGACCGCACGCTCGAACGCCGCTTCCATGTCGCTGGCGCGCTGGTCATCGCGTCAGCGGGCATCGCGGTGTCGACGGCGCTCGGCGATCCGGCGCTGAAGATGATCGCACTGACGATGGCCGGCGCCGGGATCTTTTCCTGCCTGCCGATTTTCTGGACGCTGCCGACCGCCTTCCTCTCCGGGGCGGCGGCGGCCGGCGGGATCGCGCTCATCAACTCGATCGGCAACCTGGCCGGTTTCGCCGGTCCGTACGTGGTCGGCGTGCTGAAGGATAGAACCGGCAGCTATGCGCCGGGTCTACTCTCGCTGGCCGCCGCCGGCCTCGCCGCCGCCATCATCGTGCTCGTCCTGCCGCACGATCCGTCGCTCGAGCACGCGCCGCGCGAGGTTCGGTTGCGCAAAGGGCCGCAGCAATTGAGGATCCGGTGATCTCCGATCGGGTGAGCTGCAGAATCATCGTCATCGCGCCGTCCTGAAGTAGGCGGCGATGTCCTTCGCGACCGCGGCGTTTCCCGCGCCGAGATGGATGCCGTCGATGTGGTCCGCGCAGGCATGCGCCTCGAACCTGGGTGCCACGCTCACCAGATCCGGATACGCGGCGGCGACTTTCGCAAAGGCCGCGTCCACGTAGTCGGGAACATGACTGTCCTGGAGCGTCGCGTCATGATCGGTGCCGGAGCCCAGCGCCGGTCGCAATGGCGGCGTCGTCGTATGGCACCAGCCGTTCTGCGGGCTGCGGACGATCGTCATCAGATCGATGCGCCTGGCGCTGGGCCGCTTGGCCTGAATCGTCTTGATGGCGGCGGTGAGGTTGTCGACCCAGTCCTTCTCGGTCGTCAATTGCCAGCTCCACGCCTGATAGACGATGCGATCCGGCGCATCGCTGCCTGCCGCGCACTTCGCGATCTGCACGTTGTTGACGCCGCCGACAGGCGCGGGTGTCCAGACGTAGCTCTCGGGGTTCGCGTACTCGTAGACGTAGCCGTAGTGGGCGAATCGCCCGCCCCACTTGGGGGCGACGTCCGGTCCCAGCGCATCGAGGAACCCGGCTTTGAACCACTCGCCGGTCGTCATGAGCCCCATCACTTCGGTGCACGCGAACGGGCCGGTGGGCGGTCCGTTTCGGTCAACAACCGTGACGACGGGTTTCGTGACGTCCCTCTTGGAGGCCCAGAGCAGGCCCACACTGGCGGCCACGCAAAAAGCCAACGCGCCAATATGTCGGGTCATCTGATCACTCCTTCCACTTCGCGTCACTTCCAGAGCCACTCGAGCGCCTCGGGCAGCGTCTGCATTTTGGCGGCGCGATCGCCGTGTCCGGCGTTCTTCACGAAGAGGAACTGGTAGCGATATCCCTTCGCGGCCAGTACCTTCGCCATGTTCTGGTTGGCCACCACCCAGTCGTGCATGTCGTCGCGCATGGAGTTCGGGTTGTAGAGATCGTGATCCCCGACGTGCATCCAGATACGAATGGGCTTCGGCGGAGTGTTGGGGATCAGCTTCTCGTGGAACTGCCACGCGCCGTGCGGGGTGTCGGGGTTCGGCGGCCACTGCTGGTTGACGTACGTCCCTGAGTACGACAGCACCCGGTGGTACCACTCCGGGTGATACCACGCCATGATGAGCGCCGCCGCCGCACCCGAGCTCCCGCCCATCGTCGCCCGGCCTTCGGGATCCCTCGTCAGCTTCACATTGCACTGCTGCTCGACAAACGGAATCACCTCGGTCTCGACGAACTCCGCGTAGCGTCCGGACATCGTGTCGTATTCGAGCCCGCGCTGGCTGCCCTGCGCGTCGCCGCTGCCGTTGCCGATCGAGATCGCCACCATTGCCGGGACACGCTTCTGGAAGATCAGGTTGTCGAGCGTCCCGAAAAGCAGCGGATCCGGTCCGTCCGCCCCGATGATGAACGGCGCGGCGGTGCCGGCGACGTATTGCTTCGGCACGTAGACGGCGACCTTGCGCGTGTACGGTGCCGGATGGCTCGTCGTCACGATCAGCTTTGCCGGATCGTTCGGATCGGGCGTGCCGAACGTCCCCGGATCGCGCGCGATGCCGGGATAGATCTTGCTGTCCGTCGAGTTCATCGTGAGGTTGCAGACCGTGCCGGCCGGGACGCCTTCGGTCGGCTGCGTCTCGGGCGCGGGCACGTGGGTCGGCCCTACGATGAAGTTGCCGTCGGCGTCAGGCGGCGGCAGGGTGCCATCCGGCAGCTCGGTCGCGGTGACGTAGCCTGGCGTGTGCGGGTCGCGCGTCGGCGGTACGGGACGCGGCGGAGCCGGCGCGGTCGTCGTGGCGGGCGCGGACTGCTGGGCCGGGGCCGCTGGGGCCGCTGGCGCTTGCGCCAGAGTCAGCACAGGAAGGCCAATCGCGGCACAGACGAGACTCAGAAACAGGACGCGCTTCATGTTCATAACTGGTGCACTGTATCCCAGCGCGGCCGAGGGCCGGGCGGGCGGAGCCTC
>DASXLB010000059.1 GCA_036496585.1 Vicinamibacterales bacterium | reverse complement strand
CTATGACAAGCTCACGCCGCTGGTGGCGCACTACGTGGGGTATCGCCGTGTCGACTCGGGCGCTGCCCTGGAGGACCTCATCAGCGGTCCGCCGCCCACCAACGGACTCGCGGAACTGCTATGGGCCTGCGGTCGCGTCGGCACGGACGCGGCGGTGTCGCGAGTGGCCGGCTATGTCGATCATCAAGATGCCGCGGTGCGAGCGAACGCCGTCATGGCGCTGATGCGCCGCGGCGACCCCGAAGCCGCAGCCTTGTGCAGCGCCCGCGCCTCGAGCGGCGATGCGGCGATGTGTCTTCCGTTGGCCGTGAGCGGCGGCCGATCCGACTCGCTGGCACTTCAGCGCTCACTGTTGAAGCACGCCCTTGGATGCGAAGCAGTCATCGCCTTGGGCGTCCTCGGCGATCTCAGCGCTGTGCGTCTGCTGATCGACAAACTCGCGGACGAGGACGTGGCGAGAGCGGCGTCGACGGCGCTCCAGCTCATCACCGGTGCGGACCTCCGTGAGGATGCGTTCATTCCGGAAACCCTTGCGGAAGACGAGCTCTTCGACGATGAACGTGAGGTGATGCGACAGACCGGCGAAGGGCCGAAACATCCTGATGGCCGGCCGTTCGGGATCAGCGTCAATCGAGCGTCCCGCAACCCTGATGAGTG
Organism: Vicinamibacterales bacterium; assembly: GCA_036496585.1. Classification (NCBI taxonomy): domain Bacteria; kingdom Pseudomonadati; phylum Acidobacteriota; class Vicinamibacteria; order Vicinamibacterales; species Vicinamibacterales bacterium. The sequence continues at coordinate 3,325 of DASXLB010000059.1, read as the reverse complement.
GCGTGCTTGGATTGAAGCGCACGCATCCGAGTTCGTTGCGGGCCAGCGATATCGCCTGGGTAAGCCATTTTCATTGGGAACGTTGGTCGACACACTCGTCTCGCCGCTCTTCAGGCGTCAGATTCGCTCGCTGGCGTACGAGGAACTCGTCGTTCGCTACGGAATTGATCTCCCGTTCGAAGCCGACATGCGGGTGCAGGAGCAGAAGAAGCAAATCAACGCGATCGCCAGAGAGTGTCGAGCGCGTGAGTCGTCATTTCAACCGGGTGGCTGGTACTTCGCGGGCGAGCTGATCGGCTGATGAGCGTTTAGGCCTGGAGGCTCCCTTTCCAATTGGCCGACATCTCTGTATGGCGGCCAAGTACATCCTCGCCGCCATCGCCCTCATCCTCGTCATCGCCGCCGCCGCCCGCGGATTCACCGGCCCACAGGCCCGCACCTGGCTGATCGTGGCCGGGATCTTTGCCGTGGTCAGCGGCTGGCTTTTCACCCGCGGTTGACCGCCGGTTTTGGGTAAGATCGGCCCGACACTCCGTATCTTCCGGTAGGGACTGGCCGCATGATCACGCAGACGCAATTGGCCGGCTATCTCGGCAAGTCGATCGCCGACCTCTGCCCGAACAAGTACGTCAGTCCCCACGACAACCACTGCGCCCACTTCGTCTCCCACGTCCTCGGCTATTCGTTCGGCGTCACCTGTCTGCAGATGGGATCGGGGTCCGGGCAGGCGGCAACCCTGCGCGTCCAAGAGCTGTTCTCGCGCTGCCCCAAGGTCGGCGCCTGGTCGCTGCGGCCGGCGTCGCTCAGAACCTGTCTGGTGTTCATCACCCGCGCCAGCCACGTCAACCTGTCGTCCAAGACGATGGCGAACGTGCCGCGCAAGCACGTCGGCATCTTCGCCAACGGCATGGTCTGGCACTACTCCAACAGCCAACAGCAGGTGGTCCGGCAGACGCCCACCCAGTTCGCGCAGCACTACTCCTCCCCCGACAACGCGATGTTCTTCGGATCGTTGCCGTGAAGACACGCGCGCTGGCTCTGGCGGCGGTCGCACTTGCGGCCTGCGGGGGCGGCAGCGCTGCGCCGGCGCCGGCGACGCCGCCGGCCGAGGCCGCGCTTCGTGCCGTCCACGTCGCGCACCAGCCGCCGACCACCAAGGATCTGATCGAAGCCGCCATGGCGAGCAGCGGGGTCGCACTCCGCGTCTCGCCGACCTGCGCCGGCGCCGGCACCGAGACGTCCGACACCACGATCGGCCGTTATCTCGCGGGCTTCTTCGCCGCGCTGTCGTCGCCCGCGAAGAACTGGATCGACACCAAGATCGAGACCGGCTGGTCGAGCGCCGGCGACCCGGTCAACATCTGCACTGTGACGATTCACCACGAGGACGGCGACGACCGCTGGGGCTGGGGCGTCCGCTTCCAGGTGCGATCCACGGACGGGCTCGTGCTGAACGACACGTTCACGTGCGTAGGCGCGGGATAGGCCGCACGCGCGATGGATCAGCGTGACTACTGGCGCGGCGTGGCGAGGAATTTCTACGCGGTGTTCTGTCCGGACAAGACGGACGAACTCGAGTACATCGACTACAACTATCCGGTGCGCGAATTGCGGATCGAAAAGGGAGCACGGCTCTGGGGCCACAAGGACCCGCGCGTCTCTCCATATCGAGGCACGTTCTTCTGCCCGACAGGTACCCCGCGCGAAATCCTTGGCGTGCACGGCGCCGGCAACCTGCAAACGCACTCGCGCGTGACCGACAAGGTTCTCAACCAGTACGAGGTGCTCGTGACGGTGCCGCACGCGCTGCTTTCGCTCTGCGCGTCAGGCGTCGACACCTGGTCCGAACGCGGCAGGCTGATCGCGGTCGGCGGCGGCGGCTGGCAGTACAAGATTCTGCGGCCGTGGAATTACATGCGCTCCACGACGCCGTTTCCGCAGCGATGAACCGCCACTGACCCGGCGCCGCGGTGCCGACGCACGAAAGGACGAAAATCATGGGCCACGGGAAAACTCCAGGTTCGACGGACGGCACGGCCGGCGCGATCGTGATCGACGAGGGGACCTCGGCGCGGACCGAGTCGCCGGATCCGGGTCCAATCGGGCTCGACGCGCCCACCGGCGGCGGGCATACGACCGCCGACGTCGGCGTGCGCATCCTCGGGTACGTGCGGCGGCAGCGCGGCAGCCGCGTCGGCAACGGCGAGTGCTTCACGCTCGCCGATCGCGCGCTGAGCGGGGCCGGCGCACGCAGCGCGAGCGACTACGGCAGCGTCAGTCCCAACGCCGACTACGTATGGGGCACGACCGTGAACCTCGCCGATCTGCAGCCTGGCGACGTCATCCAGTTCCGGGACTATCGCTACGATCGCGAGGTCTCGACGAGCAACGCCGACGGATCGGGTTCGAGCGACACCGACTTCCAGGAGCGGCCGCACCATACGGCGATCGTCGAAACCGTCGACGGCAACGGCGCGGTGACGGTGCTCGAACAGAATGCGCCGGAAGGTTCGGCGGTGGGCCGCTCGCACCTGTTCTTCAGCGGCGGCAGCACGACGACTGGCCATACGACCACGACCATTCGCGTGCAAGGGACGTTCTGGTTCTATCGCCCGCAGACGCGCTGAGGCGCGAGGGCGAGGCGCGCGAGGCGAGGCGCGAGTGAGCACCGCGCACGAGCCACGCGAACGGAGCGCGCCGGCGAAGCGGCGCGCGAGAGCGCGTGCAAGAAAGTCCGAGACGCGACGCCCTTCACGGCGCGAGTGAGCACCGCGCACGAGCCACGCGAACGGAGTTCGCCGGCGAAGCGGCGCGCGAGAGCGCGTGCAAGAGAGTCCGAGAGGCGACGCCCTTCGCGGCGCGAGTGAGCGCCGCGCACGAGCCACGCCAACGGAGCGCGCCGGCGAAGCGGCGCGCGAGAGCGCGTGCAAGAAAGTCCGAGACGCGACGCCCTTCACGGCGCGAGTGAGCGCCGCGAACGAGCCACGCGAACGGAGCGCGCCGGCGAAGCGGCGCGCGAGAGCGCGTGCAAGAAAGTCCGAGGGGGCGACGCCCTTCACGGCGCGAGTGAGCGCCGCGAACGAGCCGCGCGAACGGAACGCGCCGGCGAAGCGGCGCGCAAGAGCGCGTGCAGGGGAGTCCGAGGGGCGACGCCCCTCGGATACTAAACGGGCGCGTGCTGGCGCGCGAGATCGAGCAGCCGCTGGCGGAGCGGATCGCCGAGCTTCGACAGGTCGTCCACCACGATCACCTCTTCGAACGCGTCCATGCCGGTGAGCTCCGCCGTCTGCAACATGACTTCGTCGGACGGACGCGTCGTGGCGAT
>DASXLB010000058.1 GCA_036496585.1 Vicinamibacterales bacterium | reverse complement strand
CGATCGTCGCAAACCCGTTCAAAACATGAATAGCGCCCAGACGTGACGCTCCGAATGGCGTGTCAGGAGATGCGCGATCTGGAACCGCGCGGCGAGACGACGCGCGATTTCGGGTTCGTGAACGAGGAGCGGTCGCCGTCCTGAGTCTCGATCAACCACGTCGTTCTTTCACGAAAACGCCGGAGTCTTCTCAACGCCAAGAGTCCAAGATGGAGGATCGCTGGCAGGGAACGATTCGCTCGACGCTTCGTCGACGACATCGCATGGAGGATTTGCCTGATCGTCGACGCGAACCACCGCGTGTGCGCGGAGCCGATCAGGCTGGCGCGGCGGTAGATCATGCGTCGAAATGGCCTTGACATGTAGATCCATGAACGATGTCCCTTCGATTGGCACATTGCGGACGATCATCGTTGCCGACGGTAAGCCGTCTCTCTGTCGCACGCAAGAAAGCCAGCATCGAGAAGCATCGTCAGAAGCTCGGCCGCGCGTCCAGTACTAATCCCCCATAGACGCGCCGCCTGCGGCAACGTCAAGACGAGCCCAGGCATTTCAAGGTATTCGCTCCGAATCCGAGCGAGCTCAGCCGACATCGAGAGGTTAGGCCGTGTCGCGCGAACGGTCAACGAAACAGATCTGGCGCTCGCCGAAGCCGTCATCGTGGCGCTCATCTGATGTCTCCTTCATGCCCATCGATTCCATTCGACATCATTGTTGGCTCACCGCGGCCACGACCTTTGTGCGCCCCCAAGGACGAATCATAGACAGACGAGAGGCTCGAACCGATGTGGTGCTCAATGGTGGCGGCGATTCGCGCGGCGCTACTCTTTGCATGTTGGTTGCGCCGCTCGGAAACTAGACCAGTACGCCGCTTGGAAAGTAGACCACCTGAAGGGCGTTCATTCTACGTGGTTTGCCACGCCGACACGAAATCTGCCCCCTCCCATTCGTTGGCGACAGCGTGAGCCGGCCTGGGCCGGCGAGCGCCCGGACTGACCTGCGAGGCTGCCACGCCCCGTGATGACCACCGGTGAATCAACGGATCACGATGCCTCTTCTCGGCCGCGGCGCTTCCGCATGCGATAGCTTTTGCCTTTCGTCGTGAGCACCGTGGCGTGGTGCGCCAATCGATCGAGGAGCGCGGTCGTTAGTTTCTCGTCGCCCGCAAACACGGTGACCCATTCGGCGAACGCGAGATTGGTGGTGACGACGGTCGCGCGTCGCTCATAGCGATCCGTGAGGAGATTGAAGAGCAGCTCGCCGCCGACGCGATCGAACGGCACAAACCCGAGCTCGTCGACGATGAGCACGTCCACGCGGAGCAGCCGCTGCTGGAGCCGGGTCAGCTCGCGGGCATCGCGGGCTTCAATCAGCTGACGCACGAGGTCGGCCGCCCGCGTGAAGAGGACGCGGCGTTTCTGCTTCGTCGCCTCCACGCCGAGTGCGATCGCCAGATGCGTTTTACCGGTACCGATCGGACCCGCCAAGATCAGATTCTCTGGCGCGGTGACCCATTCACCGCGTGCGAGCGTGTGGATCTGCGTCGCGCTCACGCCGTCGGCGGTCGTGAAATCGAACGTATCGAGGGTCTTCACCTCGGGAAAGCGCGCCTCACGGAGTCGCTGGCGGATCACCGATTCGTGGCGTGATGCCTGCTCCGCCGTGAGGACTTCGTGGAGGTAGTCTTCGTGCGCCCAGTGGGCCTCGCGTGCTTGACGGGCGAGCGCGTCGAACGCGCGTGCGATGCCTGGCAATTTCAGCGCGCGGGTCTGCACGACGACCAGCTCGCGGGCCAGCGCGGTGCCGCTCATGCGACACCGCCAAGGAGCCAGCCGTCGTAGTCGGCGGCGCAGCCGCTGGCCACGTCGATGTCGCGCAGCGTGGCCGGCAGCGCGTCGAGCGCCACCCGGGGCGGCGACGGCGCCAGCGCGAGCAGCACGGGCGCACCGGTCGTCAGCGCGAGGCGCAACGCCGGCACGACCACTGCGGCGCCGTGTGTCTCCAGCTGGCCGAGCACCTTGGCCAGGTGCCGCGCGGCCTCGCGCGGTCCATGCGCGCCGAGGAGCTGATCCCAGATCGCCGGGAAGGGCTCGCCGAGATCCCGCAGCAGCTCCGGCAATACCTGGCGGACCGCCTGCGGTTTGCGCGCGAGCTCCGCGAGGTAATGGCGATAGTCGATCGCGCGCTCGCCGAAGCGTTTCCGCGGGTGCGTCACGCGGCGGCCGTCGCGGCCCACGATCGTCACGGTGGTGGCGCCGACGCGCACCACGAGGTCGAGCCCCGCCCAGCGCGTCCACACCGAGTACACCGCGCCCTCGAGCCGGACCAGCGCGCGCGGGGAGACGGTGGCGAACGTCGTGGCCTCCGGCGCGAACGGCGCCGCCACGCCACGCAACTGCCGCTGCTCTTCGGTGAAGCGCTCGCCGATCGTGTGCCCCGCCGCATCCCGCTTCGTGTCGAGCCGGGCATCCATCTGCGCCAGCAGCGTCTCATTAATCACGGCGAGCGACGGGCCGACGGGAATCGGGACGAGCGCTTGGTGCCGGACGGCTTGCCCCCGGGACTCGACGCCGCCTTTATCATGGCCCTCGCCGGGCCGACAGAAACACGCTTCGAGCAGATAGTGGGAGGCCAGCGCCGCGAACCGCGGCGTCAGCGTCCGCGCGCCACCGACCAGGATCCGCACGACCGCGGCGCGCAGATTATCGTAGGCGACCCGCGCCGGCACGCCCTCGAAGTGAGCGAACGCCCGGACGTGCCCATCGAGAAAGCTGATCTGGTCTTGCCGCTCGTAGATCCACGCGAAGTCGCGGCCCGAGTACATCAGCCGCATCAGGAAGAGCCACGCCTTGCGACGCGTCCCGCCCACATCGACGAAGACCTCGAAGAAATCGACCTCCGCGAGATCGCCCGGCCGATACGTCAGCGGCACGAACACCTCGCGGCGCTGCCGCTTCCACTCGGCGACCGCCTCTTTCACGACCGTCACGCCGACGGCGTGCCCCTCGGCGACCAGCATCGCGTGCAGCCGCGTGGCCGTCAGACGCTGCTTGCCGGCGGTCCACCGAACCGAATCGACGAGCACCGCCTGCACCCGCTCCGCGACCGCATCCCAGACCGGCCGAGGCCGAGCCGTGGTCTCCCTCCGGCCCGGGGCCGGCTGCTCTAAGTACTTGCGAACAGTGACCCTGGCGATCCCCAACTCGCGAGACACGGCCCGCTGCGTCCGGCCCTCCACGAGCACTTTGTGTCGAACGACATGCACCTGGTCCATCCTGAGCATCCTCCAGCGAACCCCGGATCCCCCGATCCGGCAAGCCCGCCATCAAACCCTCAGGTGGTCTACTTTCCGAGCGGCGTTTGGTCTACTTTCTGAGCGGCGCGCCCA